>RKSC01000131.1 GCA_007571085.1 Synechococcus sp. PNGco_S_binSS4 | reverse complement strand
TGGGTTCCTGAAGTGGGAGTAGGTGTCCATGACCTGTCCGTGGTCGGTGTTCCACATTGATGCTGACTTGACCCTACAGGTCCTCCATGGGTCCATGGCGCACCGCAGGCGACTGGCCAGCCAGCTGTGCGGTCACAGGGGCTGGTGTGCCCTGCTGGGTTTAGGGGAAGAAGAAACGGTGGCGGCCTGGCTGGAGGTGCAGCTTGCCTCCTTGAGCTCGCCAACCACTGTGGCGGCCTTGGCAGCCATCCCCCACCATCCCAGCCTTCTCTGGGGCTTATGGTTACCCCTGGTGCAGCTGATGCAGGGACTACAGAAAACCACCATGTGGCCACGCCTTGGGCTGGCCGGTGTTCCAGGCCAAGGCAAAACCACATTGGGTCGGGCCTTGGCGGTGCTGGGTCAAGCCTATGGCTTTTCCCCCATTGTGGTCTCCATTGATGACTACTACCTGCCCTTACCCACCCGGGCTGATGCCATGGCCACCAATCCCTTTGCCATTGACCGCGGTCCACCGGGCAGCCATGATTTGGCCTGGCTCAACCGCTCTCTGGATGACTTTGCCGCCAGTGGTCAATGCTGTGTGCCCCGCTTCGACAAGGGTCTAGCCGGTGGTCGGGGAGATCGCAGTGGCAGTGAGCAACTCACAGGAGATTGCTTTCTTCTCGAGGGTTGGCTGGTGGGTGCCCAGCCCTTTGAGGCTGGGCCAGAGGATCCATGGCCCAATGCATCTGCAGTGGAGCAGGCCTGGTGTGCCCATTGCGGCCATGTGCTTAGGGACTACACCAGCGCCTGGGAACGGCTCCATGGGCTGGCACTGATGATTCCCCAAGAGTGGCGCCATAGTTTGCGTTGGCGACTCCAAGCTGAAGCACGGCAGCGGCGCAGGGGCAAAGGGGTGCTGAGTGGATCCCAGTTGGAAAGATTGCTGCGTTGTTTCTGGGCCTCGGTGCCACCCTATCGGGCCTTACACCCTGGTCAGATTGCAGCCAGCACACCTGCTGTGCTCATGGGGGCAGTCCTTGATGGACGGCGACGGGTGGTGGATGTGGGTCTGGCTGGAACCACTGGCTGGCCCCAGCTGCCTCAGCTGTCTTCCTTCTCTTCCTCTTCCACATTATCAATGGGGTAGTGGAAGCCCTGGGCCCGCCCACTCAGCACAGCTTTACCCAGGGACATGGCCCGCTGGGCAGCAAAGTGAGCCTTGCGATTCCAGGTGGCACGGCGCTGATTCCGCTTTTGGTTTGAGGTTTTCTTCTTGGGAACAGCCATTGGATTGCCGGGTCACGGGATCATAAGCAGCTTATTCTGACTCTGACTAGGGGCACTCGTCAAATCACTGGTCTCCTCAGTCTGGCTACACTGTGGTGTAAAAGAAGGGAACAGTCTGTGGTGGATCAGAGCCACACCACCATTATTGCACCAGCATTTGGTCAGACCAGTTCAGGTTTCCGCGGAGAACCTCTGAGCTATAGCGGTCTTCTGGAGTCCATCCGCAGTGGGCAGGTGCAGGAGTTGCTTTGGGATCCTGATCTGCGGGAGATGCGGGCCACGTTGATCGATGGGCGTCAGGAGGTGGTTGATGTGCTTCCTGAGAATCCCGTGCTGATTCAGGCTGCAGAAGCTGCCATGGTGCCCCTCACCATTCAAGATAGCCGTCAACAGCAGGCACTCACTGGCCTGGTGGGCAATTTGCTCCTGGTGCTCCTCATCCTGGTGGGCCTGTCCTTCCTTCTACGGCGCTCCGCCAAGGCGGCCAATCGTGCTCTGGGTTTTGGCCGCAGCAAACCACGGCTCCAAGGGGAAAACGATGTCAAGATTTGCTTTGAGGATGTGGCGGGAGTCAACGAAGCCAAGGAAGAACTCCAGGAGGTGGTTGGGTTCCTCAAGGAGCCTGACCGCTTCACCAGCATTGGTGCCCGGATTCCCCGTGGTGTGCTGTTGGTTGGCCCTCCAGGAACAGGTAAAACTCTGCTGGCCCGGGCCGTAGCTGGAGAAGCGGGAGTCCATTTCTTCTCCATCTCTGCCAGTGAGTTTGTGGAGTTGTTTGTGGGTGTGGGGGCCAGTCGGGTGCGGGATCTGTTCCGCCAGGCCAAGGAGAAAGCCCCTTGCATTGTGTTTATTGACGAGATTGATGCCGTGGGTCGCCAGCGGGGGGCAGGCATCGGCGGCGGCAATGATGAGCGTGAGCAGACCCTTAACCAGCTGCTTACGGAGATGGATGGGTTTGAAGACAATTCCGGCGTAATCCTCCTGGCAGCCACCAACCGCCCGGATGTTTTGGACACAGCACTTCTGCGGCCAGGGCGCTTTGATCGGCGGGTGCTGGTGGATCTTCCGGATCGCCGTGGACGGGAAGCCATTCTCAATGTCCATGCCCGCACCCGTCCCATGAGCCCAGAGGTGGATCTCTCCGCCTGGGCCCGCCGTACACCGGGCTTTTCCGGTGCTGATTTGGCCAGCTTGCTGAATGAGGCGGCCATTCTCACTGCCCGGGCCCAGCAGCAGTACATAGAAGAGCATCACCTGATGGATGCCCTGGAACGGGTCACCATGGGTCTCCCTGCAGAACCCCTCCAGGACAGTGCCAAAAAGCGGCTCATTGCCTACCATGAAGTGGGCCATGCCCTTCTGGCCACCCTCCTAGATCATGGGGATTCCCTGGACAAGGTGACCCTGCTCCCCCGCAGTGGTGGAGTGGGCGGCTTTGCCCGTTTTACCCCTGATGAGGAGGTTGTGGATTCTGGGCTGATTACCCGTGCTAAGCTGGAGGCCCAGATGGTGGTTACCATGGGTGGCCGTGCTGCGGAGATGGTGGTCTTTGGCCGGCAAGAGGTGACCCAAGGAGCCAGCAGTGATATTGAGAAGCTCACCACCATTGCCCGGGAGATGGTGACCCGCTATGGCTTCTCATCCTTAGGACCGGTGGCTTGGGAAGGAGATCAAGCGGAGGTGTTCATTGGCCGGGATTGGCTTCAGCAACGGCCCAACTACTCAAAGGACACGGCCAAGGTTCTAGATCAAGAGGTGCAGAAATTAGCCAAACAGGCCCTGGCCACAGCCTGCGATATGTTGGCCCGCCAGCGCCCATTAATGGATGAATTAACCAATGAGCTCATTGAGCAAGAAACCATTTCTGGAGACCGCTTCCGTGCCATTGTGCACCAGCACAGGTTAGCAGTTTTAGAAGAAAACAACCAAATGGCCACCGGGGTCCCCACGTGCCAACCCAGCAAATGATGGTCGAAATAGTCGATTTCCCGACGGACAAGGAACGCCCTGCCTTGTATCCTCTCACCCCAACCG
>RKSC01000083.1 GCA_007571085.1 Synechococcus sp. PNGco_S_binSS4 | reverse complement strand
TGAGATGGGGCCAGGGCGGCTTGCTGGCTTTCCGCCTGCAGATAGCGACCTGACACCACTGGAGCCACCACCTTCAAGGCATGGGACACGGTGCAATAGCGGTGTGTGGGCACAGTGTTTAGGCGCTCTGCCACAGATTCATTGGCCACCTTCTTCCGCAGCTTGATGATGGCATCAAAGATGGCTTCTGGTCGGGGGGGACAGCCAGGGATGTACAGGTCTACGGGAATCAGCTTGTCCACACCACGTACAGCGGTGGTGCTGTCTGCACTAAACATGCCTCCGGTGATGGTGCAGGCCCCCATGGCAATCACATACTTGGGCTCGGGCATCTGCTCATAGAGGCGCACCAAGGCGGGGGCCATTTTCATCGTGATGGTGCCAGCGGTAATGATCAAATCCGCTTGACGAGGCGAGCTGCGGGGTATGAGGCCAAAGCGATCAAAGTCAAAGCGGCTGCCAATTAGGGCAGCAAACTCAATAAAGCAACAGGCTGTGCCATAGAGCAAAGGCCAGAGGGAGGAGAGCCGGGCCCAGTTGTGGATGTCATCTAGAGTGGTGAGAATGACGTTCTCAGAGAGGTCACGGGTTACCTGGGGCTTCCCCACAGGGTTGCAGGCCCCCTCCCGCAAGCTGCGCACCTGGGCAAGCTGGCCTGGGGGCACCATGGTTGGGCTATGGGAAGTCTGGCTGGGAGCAGGCATGGCGGAGGTGAATGCAGGTGAACAGAGCCCAGGGCAGGAACGGTCTGAGAATCGGCATATGGAGGGGATTTCAAGTCTTGGGATTCAAGACCACTCCAGGGCACCTTTGCGCCAGGCATAGGCCAAGGCGACCACCAAGATGGAGATGAAGATCAGGGCCTCCAGAAAAGCCAGCAACCCTAAGCGATGAAAAGCCACTGCCCAAGGATAGAGAAAGACCGTCTCCACATCAAAGACCACAAACACCAAGGCGAACATGTAGTAGCGGATATTGAACTGAATCCAGGCGCCCCCTTGGGGTTCCATGCCTGACTCATAGGTGGTGGTCCGCTCACCATGGCGACCACGGGGGCTGATCAATTGATTGGTCAGCAAGGCCAAAACCGGTACTGCCGCCGCAATCAGAAGAAAGACCAGAAAGGCGTCATACCCGTCTAGAACAAACATGTCAGGCTGGTTGCTTAGGACCTCAGTCTGGCACTGCAGGAGGCATCCTTGTGTGCTGTCTGGCCCCAGCTGTTGTTGTGTGGGCAATACAGTCACCTCAACAGTCAACCTCAGCTTTGCCCAGGTAAAAGGCACCATGGCATCCACAGACAACACCTCACCCCAACCTCAAATACCTGCAGAGCCCCAGCCAGCCACGGGACCATCTTCAGCACCAGATGGGCCACAGCCACGCATCACCCGGGCTGCAGAGGCTGAGGCCCTGGCTCAACAGCTGGACAGTGATCCCAGCAGCCACCGCTACCAATGCCGCAGTTGTGGCTACGTCTATGATCCTTCAGAGGGTGTGGCCAAGCTGGGCATTCCCCAGGGCACACCATTTGATGCCTTGCCAGACACCTTTCTCTGCCCCGTTTGCCGTAGCACCAAAGCTGCTTTTGTGGACGCGGGGCCCCGGAATCGACCCAGTGGCTTTACACAAAATCTGGACTACGGCTTGGGTGTCAACCGCCTGACACCAGGCCAGAAAACAGTCTTGATCTTTGGTGGTTTCATGCTGGCCGTCGCCTTCCTGCTGTCCTTCTATGCCCTGCGCTGACCAGGGCCCCAAGCCACCCCCCTACCTTGCCCACCCCATGCCCTCCTTGCTTCGCCCCCTGGTCAGCCTGGTGCTGATCTGTAGTTTGCTCAGTGGTTGTGTCAGTACTAAATTAGCCACCGCGGCTGAGAGCCCTTGGCAAGCTGTGCCCTTGGACACCAGCTCCAGTGGCCTGGATCTGGCATTCAGTGACGAGAACCACGGCATTTTGGTGGGTAGCAACAGACTGGTCCTTGAGACCGACGATGGTGGTCGCCACTGGCAGAAGCGCACCTTGGATCTGGCGGCTGAGGAAAACTTTCGCCTTATCAGCATTGATTTTTCTGGTGATGAGGGCTGGATTGCTGGTCAGCCGGGCCTTGTGCTCCACAGCAGCGATGCTGGTCAAACCTGGACCCGCCTCCTGCTAACCAACAAACTGCCCGGTGAGCCCTATCTGGTGAAAGCCCTGGCTCCAGCCCAGGCGGAGCTGGCCACCACCGTGGGAGCCATTTACCGCACCGATGACGGGGGTGGTCACTGGAGCGCCCTTGTGGGAGATGCCGCTGGTGCAGTACGGGATCTGCGGCGAGCTGAGACAGGGGATTATGTGAGTGTCAGCAGCCTGGGCAACTTCTATGCAAATTGGCACCCTGGTGAGCCTGTCTGGACCCCTCATCAGCGCCCCAGCAGTCAGCGGGTGCAAGCCATGGGCTTTACCCCCTCTGGTGCACTCTGGATGGTTAACCGGGGTGCCCAGATCCGCTTCCCAGATCCAGAGTCCACCACCACAGAAGCAGGGGAGCCAGCCTTTAGCGAAGCTGTGATTCCCATCACCAATGGCTATGGTTACCTGGATATGGCCTGGGCACCAGATGGCAGCATCTGGGTGGGTGGTGGCAATGGCACCCTCCTCTCCAGCCATGACAATGGGGCCACCTGGTTAAGGGATCCCGTGGGGCAGGAACAGCCCAGCACCTTTACACGCATCCTTTTCTTTGCTGATGGGAAGGGCTTTGTGCTGGGGGAGCGGGGCAACCTGCTGCGTTGGGTAGCTGGTTAAGCCCACAGGAGGTGTTACAGCTGACCATCAAGATGGGATTCATATGGCTGCAGAGGGCCTTTTGTGCGTAAGCTCTGACAGCGAGTCACCTTAGAGGCCATGGCTGCCGGTTCTACCGGGGAACGTCCTTTCTTTGAAATCGTCACCAGTGTGCGCTACTGGGTGATCCATGCTGTAACCCTGCCATCCATCTTCCTGGCTGGGTTCTTGTTTGTCAGCACTGGTCTGGCCTATGACGCCTTTGGGACACCCCGTCCCAATGAGTACTACCTCAGCGCTGAAGTGCGGCCTCCGGTGGTGAGTGACCGCTATGACAGCAAGATGCAAATTGACGAGCGCCTAAGTAACCGCACCCCATGACTTCCAGCTTGAACAATCCGGGCCAAGGCCCCCGCGTCTATCCCATTTTCACCGTCCGTTGGTTGGCTGTCCATGCCCTAGCGGTGCCCACGGTCTTCTTCCTGGGAGCCATTGCTGCTATGCAATTCGTTCGTCGCTGACACCCATACGCCCATGGAACGCAACTCCAACCCCAACAACCTGCCTGTGGAGCTGAACCGCACCAGCCTGTTTCTAGGTCTGCTGCTTGTTTTCACCACAGGGGTTCTCTTCTCCAGCTACTTCTTTAACTGACCCAGCACCCTTCTCCCAATGAGTACAAAGGTAAAAGGCCCTGACGGTCGTATTCCTGACCGCTTGCCGGATGGACGACCCGCTGTACCATGGCGTGCCCGCTGGACAGAGGGTGCCCTACCCCTGTGGATTGTGGCCACCGCCGGAGGTATGGCTGTGATCTTTGTTGTTGGCCTCTTCTTCTACGGGGCCTACACAGGTGTTGGTTCTGCCTGAAGGGAGCCCCTTAGTAGCTGTTGGGCTGTCCTAGATAGCTTTGCCTCTGGAACGGTCCATTCTTTGCCAGTGGTGGTTGAGTCTGGGCCGTTCCCCTGGCCTCTTTCCAGCCACTTCAGCTTCACCACACCTGATTGGGCCTCCTGGTCCCCAATGATCACCGCCAGCTGTCCCCCCATGCGGTCGGCCCGCTTGAATTGGCGGGCAAAGCTGGCACCGGAAAGATCCAATTCCACCTGTAAGTTGGCCTGGCGCAGTTGCCGTGCCACCACCAGGGCGCGCACCTGGGCACTTTTGCCCCGGTTCACCACCACCACCTGGGGATTTCTTTTGCCCCCCTGTTGCCCCATAAGGAGCACCAGACGCTCTACCCCCATTGCCCAGCCCATGGCCGGTGTGGGGGGGCCACCCACCATGGTGGCAAGGCCGTCGTAGCGTCCACCACCGCAGACCGTGGCTTGGGCACCCAGCTGGGCGGAGGTGATCTCAAAAGCTGTATGGCTGTAATAGTCCAGGCCACGCACCAGTTGGGGCTGGTGCACAAAGGGAATGTCCAAGGCATGGAGCAACTGACAGACCCGCTCAAATCGCTCCCGGCTTTCCATGCCCAGTGCCCCCAACAGCTGGGGTGCTTCTTTGATGAGGGCCTGGGTGGTCCGATTCTTGCTGTCAAGAATCCGTAGGGGGTTAGTGGTCAGCCGCTCCTGGGATTCTGGGTCCAGCTGGTGCACCCGCTGCTCCAGCCAACCCACCAGCTGCTCCCGGTAGCAGCGGCGCTCATCAGAGGTGCCCAGGGTATTGACCTGCAATTCCAGTCCCTCAATGGCCAGATCATCCAGCAAATCCCATGCCATGGCCATGGCATCCACATCACTGCGCTCATCGGCAATACCCAGCAGCTCCAAGCCAATCTGGTGGAACTGCCGCTGCCGCCCCGCCTGGGGCCTTTCATAACGAAACATGGGCCCCATGTACCAGAGACGCTGGGGTCCCTGGCTAAGAAGGCCATGCTGAATGGCGGCCCGCACCACGCTGGCGGTTCCCTCTGGTCGCAGGGTGCAGGAGCGTTGGCCACGATCTTGAAAGGAGTACATCTCCTTGCCCACCACATCCGTGGCTTCTCCAATGCCACGGGCAAACAATCCAGTGTTCTCCAGCAATGGTGTGCGGATTTCCCCCACTCCAGCCCGTTGAAAATGCTGCCGGGCCCGCTCCTCCAGCCGTTGCCATGTCATGGTCTGTTGGGGCAACAAATCCACCATTCCCCGCAGGGCTTGCAGCTGTTCCAACACCACTCCTGAGACTGCACCCATTCTCTAAGACCCAGCCACCCCACAGCCATGGCGATGTTGATGCCAGATCCAGGCATGGTGCACCATGGTGGTGAGCTGGGACAACTGGGGCCACCATCCCAGTTCCCGTTGGGCCTTCTCTGCAGCAGCCACCAGCACCGGTGGATCACCAGGGCGCCGGGACGCCAGGGCTACCGGTAGGGAGCATCCCGTCACCGCCTCCGCAGCAGTGATCACTTCCCGTACGGAGTGGCCCTCACCCGTGCCCAAGTTGTAGATCAGCACCCCTTTCTGGCAGTTGCTGTCCTGACCCAAAACCGCCTCCAAGGCCAACACATGGGCCTGGGCCAGGTCGCTCACGTGGATGTAATCCCGCAAGCAGGTGCCATCCGGGGTGGGGTAGTCATCCCCGTAGATGGTGAAGGGTCCGGGGCGCTTGCCACCGATGGTGTGCAGCACCCGGGGAATCAGGTGGGTTTCCGGGGTGTGGTCTTCCCCAAGATCACCGGCGGGATCCGCACCAGCAGCATTGAAGTAGCGAAGAATCACCCCAGGTAGCCCATAGGCAGCGGCAAAATCCTGGATCAGCAGCTCCACCATCCATTTACTCCGACCGTAGGGGTTGATGGGGTGTTGGGGGCACTGCTCCGTAATGGGCACCTGCTCAGGGTGGCCATAGGTGGCACAGGTGGAGGAAAAGACCAGGGGCATCAAACCAGTGGCACGCCTCCGGGCCTCTTGGGCCATGGCTTCCAGCAGCACCATGGTGCCCACCAGGTTATTGCGGTAGTAGGGGGCCGGATCCACCACGGATTCCCCCACGGTGGTGTGGGCAGCAAAGTGGAGCACTGCTTCAATGTGGTACTGCGCCAGGATGGTCTGCACATGGTCCCCATTCCCCAACTGGTCCACCACCAGGGGTACCCGGAGCACCTGCTCCACCAGGTCCCTGTGACCGTGAATCAGGTTGTCCAGGACGATGGGCTGATGGCCAGCATTCTGGAGTGCTCGCACCGTGTGGGAGCCGATATAACCAGCACCACCAGTCACCAAAACGCGCATGGGGCTGGACCATTTGTGATTAGTTCTGACCCTAGTGCAGAAGGTTGGGGATTTCCGGCATGAGGGCTGGGCACCATGGTGGGCATCACCTGGTCTTGGCAGGAGGTGGCCACAGCCATGTGCTGGTGTTGCGCCACTGGGCCATGGGTCGTTGGCGTCCGCCACCTGGAACGGCTGTGACCATGGTGAGCCGCAAGAGCACCAGCCTTTACAGCGGCCTGATTCCTGCGGTGCTGGCGGAGCAGGTACACCCCAGCGCCTGTGCCATTGATCTGCGCCGTCTTTGTGCTGCAGCGGGGGTGAGCTTTGTGGAAGGGGAGATCACTGGCCTAGACCTGGAGCATGGGCAGCTGAAACTCCATCACCATCTGGTATCGCCAGGTCCCCTACCCCGTTTGCTGCCTTGCCATTGGCTAAGCCTGGACGTGGGCAGTGTGACCACCGCACCTGAGGGTGTGGCTGGTATTCCCATCAAGCCCCTGGAACCCTTCCTAGACTGGTGTGAACACCTGCCCCCTGCGGTGGAGGTAATGGGAAGTGGTGTGGCGGCGGTGGAGGTGGTTTTGGCTTTAGCAGCCCGCTGTAGGGGCCGTCGTCAGCCCTGTGCTCTCAGCCTACGCACAGCACCAAATGGTCTAGGCCTAGGCCCTGCCCGGCTGGTGCATCGTCTGGAGCAGATGGTGAAAGATCAGGGCATTGCCATCCGCCCCATGGCTCGCCATAGGCCAGTGACCCCAGGTTGCACCACAGTTCTCTGCACCGGAAGCCGGGCACCGGCCTGGCTCCAAGAGAGTGGCCTGCCATGTGATCCCCGGGGGCGTGTACTTACGGATGCCACCATGGCTGTCCAGGGCCATGGACATATTTTTGCATCAGGAGATTGTGGAGTGGTGGCCAGTGCCCCCCGGCCCGCCAGTGGTATTTGGGCAGTGGGTGCAGCGCCGGTGCTGGCCCGTAACCTGCAGGCTGCCCTCCAGGGTGACAGTCTTCACCATTGGCGACCCCAGAGCCATGGTCTGGTGCTCCTGGGAGATGGTCAGGGGAGAGCCATGGCCCAGCGTGGTGCATTTTGGCTGGGTCCCCACCCATGGCTCTGGCGGTGGAAACAACACCTGGATCACCGTTTCATGGCCATGGTCAACGGCACCAGGCCCATGGCCACAAAGTCCAAGGAGCCCATGATCTGCCGTGGTTGTGGTGCCAAGCTGCCTGCCCAGCCCCTGAGTAGGGCCCTGGAGCAGCTCTATGGAGAACCGCAGCAGGCCCAGGATGCCACTCCAGTGGCCCGGCTCAGCCCAGACCATCTGCTCCTAACCAGCCTGGATGGATTTCCAGCCTTGCTGAGCGACCCATGGCTGAATGGTCGTCTCACCACATTGCACAGTGCCAGTGATCTCTGGGCCTGCGGTGCCCATGTGGAAGGTCTCCAAACCCTTGTCACCCTGCCCCGCTGCAGCAGCAACCTGCAACAGGATCTGCTGGCCCAGTGCTTAGGTGGGGTGCGGAGTGCTGCTCAGGAATTGGGTGGTGACCTGCTGGGTGGCCACAGCCTACAAGCCATTGATGCTCCCGATCCCCGCCAGCCCCTTCCCCTCCAGATGACCATTGGGGTTAGTGTCTATGGCAGTGTAAAAGTGGAGCAGCGCTGGCAGAAAGGCCCCCTCCGGCCAGGTGATGCCTTGGTGCTCAGCCGTCCCTTGGGTAGCGGTGTCATCCTGGCAGCTGCCCAGGCCAATGGTGCATCACCCCCCTGGGTGGACAGGATGCTCTCCATCATGGCCCAGTCCCAACAGGACCTGGTTCAGCTTCTACGGCGTTACGGCTGCCATGCCTGCACCGACGTGACTGGTTTTGGGCTCCTGGGTCACCTGGGGGAAATGGTGAAAGCCTCACCACCTGCCATGGTGGTGCAGCTAAATGGCCAAGCCATTCCCGCCTACGACGGTGCCCTGGAGCTGTTGAAAGCAGGTTACGCCAGCACCTTGGCTCCCCACAATGCTGAGGCTCTGGCCCTACTGGCACCCCAAGGCCCAATTCAGCTGCAGCACCAGATCAGTGCTGCCCCGCGATCATTGCTAGTTGATCCACAAACCTGTGGTCCCCTACTGGCTGCTCTACCTGCCCATGGGGCAGCAGACCTGGTCAGGGCCATGGCAGCAACCTATCCCGGAAGTGCCATCATTGGCACAGTGCAGGCCAGCTGAAGAAGCTGGGCCGCTCCCCTGTCATTTGTTATATGTGTCAAGAACAACATTGATATAGTAAGCTCCCCCCGCCACTACCGGCGGCTTCCAGGTGGGAGACTGAGGAGGCCATCCGCTGGGGTCATGCTCACCAAATCAATCAGTGTTCTGGGCTCCACAGGGTCCATCGGCACCCAGACGCTCCAAATCGCCGCAGAGTTTCCTGGGAAGTTTTCCGTGGTGGCCCTCAGTGCTGGTCGCAACTTGGATCTGCTGGAGCAACAGGTTCGCCAACATCGCCCCCAGGCTGTGGCTCTAGCAGGGGCAGAGCTGCTGCCCAACCTGCGTCAGCGCCTCTGTGACCTGGAACCCCAGCCGGAATTCTTGGCCGGGCCTGAAGGCTTGGCTGCTGTGGCTGCATGGCCCACAGCAGAGCTGGTGGTGAGTGGGATTGTTGGCTGTGCTGGCCTGCTGCCCACCATGGCTGCCATTGAAGCAGGCAAGGATCTGGCCTTGGCCAACAAAGAAACCCTCATTGCTGCCGGTCCGGTGGTGCTACCTGCCCTGCAGCGCAGTGGCAGTCGTCTACTGCCGGCGGATTCTGAGCACTCCGCCATCTTCCAATGTCTCCAGGGAACCCCTAGGCCCCACCTGGCTCAGCTATGGACAGGTGAGGCCACACCAGGGTTAAGACGTATTCAGCTAACCGCCTCAGGTGGTGCCTTCCGTTGTTGGGATGCTGGTGACTTGCACCGTGTCACCGTATCTGATGCCACAAAACATCCTAACTGGTCTATGGGTAGGAAGATCACAGTAGATTCTGCCACCCTAATGAACAAGGGACTTGAAGTTATTGAGGCCCACTATCTTTTTGGCCTGGGTTTTGATGATATTGAGATTGTCATCCATCCCCAAAGCATTATCCATTCCCTTGTAGAACTAGCAGATAGCTCTGTGCTGGCACAGTTGGGCTGGCCTGATATGCGTCTTCCCCTACTTTATGCTCTGAGCTGGCCAGAGCGACTACCTACCCCATGGCGACGATTAGACCTTGCTGCCATTGGCAATCTCACCTTTGAAGAACCGGATCCACATAAATATCCTTCCATGGAGCTGGCCTATGCCGCAGGTCGCCAGGGAGGCACCATGCCAGCTGTATTGAACGCCGCCAATGAGCAAGCCGTAGCTCTTTTCCTGGAGGAGCAGATCCATTTCTTGCACATCCCCTCCCTAATCGAGAAAGCCTGCGATGAGCACCGCAAAGATTGGAGTAGCCAACCAGACCTGGAGACAGTGCTCCAGGTGGATCACTGGGCCCGAGAAA
>RKSC01000020.1 GCA_007571085.1 Synechococcus sp. PNGco_S_binSS4 | reverse complement strand
GTTTAACTTGTATACCTTGCTCTCGCAAAGTATATTGGTCAGCACATAGCTTTTGGGGACAGTCCTTCCCCAAGCAGATGCAGCGGATAGCCTGCTCTGGCAAGTTCAAGTCTGGTGGATTCAAGGTGCAGCTTCCTCCTCAGGCTGAAGATCATATTCAAGATCACGCATACGATCAAAAATATCTGATGTAGTATTAAACTGCTCAATTAGCGTATTGCCTGTTAAGCCTTCTTCCTGATCTAGTAAGCGTTCCTCACCGTCCTTGCTGATATGATAAACCTGTGTATCCTTTGGTGCAAGTGGATAAAGGTTTGCGATGTTAGCCATTTCCCCATCTGATGCTTCGGGAGGTGACTTTGTCAGGAGATTATCAACGGCGTGGCGCTTTAACAGATTATTGACACTTTCAACCAGTATTGGGCTATGGCTTGTGAGAATGAACTGGGTCTTAGGGAATGTGCGTAGAAGATCACTGATAACACGCTGCTGCCATCTTGGATGAAGATGAAGGTCCACCTCATCAATTAATACAATCGACCCTGTTGCCAAAGGGTTGGAGAGGTCAGGATTGGCTATAGCCATCCGTATGCTGAGATCCATGGCCAGACCGAGCATAGTTTTGTAGCCATCGCTAAGTTGATCAATGCCAAACTCCTGGCCATTATATTCTATCAGGAAACGAAGGGGACGGATGACGATGTGGGGATTCCTAGTGTTGGGTAAAAGACTCTGGATAGCCTGGCGTACGGCCTCCAGCTCTGGTAATCTGGCACCAAAGTTTTGCTTCTCTTGCTGAAGACGAAGCTCTTCATTCTCCTTATTGTAAAACCAGATAAACGCATTACGAAAACGACTTACAGCATTGAGAGAATCCGCCAAAGCCTGAAACCGGCTATACTCTTTAGGGAAACCCCTAGGACCTATTGGCACATCAAGTAGGGCCCGGCTCACACCATAGTAAGCAACAACTGGCAGCTCAAAGGTCTGTTCTTCTTTCCATGGCTTAAAAATCTTTTCCTCCAGATATTGGTGTAGGGCACGCATTGGTTGCTTTTGCAGAACTCCCTCTCCTGTCAACCTCTCGACTTCCCTTGTTGTTTGCTGGCTTTTATCGCTCCTTTTCAGGCGATGCCAGGTTGGACCACCATTACTGCATTCAACCTTAATCCAAGCACAGGGAGATTCCCGGCCACTGTGTTGAAGAATGTCACCACTTGAGCTGAAGGTAATTCCGCTCACTTCCGGCAAATGTGTAAGGATAGCACCAAGGGCGATGGCAATGGCGTCGAGAAATGTGGTTTTGCCAGAACCATTTTCACCCATGAGCAGGGTTAATCGTGAACCGAGTTGGAGGCTTGCACTCTGCTTTGCCCGAAAGTTCCCAAGCAAAACACGGTGGAGCTTCACGGCTGGAGTCAGTCTGTAGCCAGGTTACCAGGGACTCAGATCGGCATAACCGGAGAATGGTCAGCATTGGCTCTCCTTCATTTGCCTGCCTTTCCATAGACTGGTCCCTGGAGCTTGGTTCCCTAGGGCCAGGAGAGTCATGGCTTGCCATCAGCCATAGCTTTGGGTCTTGAGGGTGGCCATTGCCCTGCTAACCACTTGCTGGATGCTTCCCCCAGACCATGGGGAACACTGCCACTTACTCAAATCCCGGTCCCGGTGTCCACCATGGTCAGAACGGCACAAGAGGCTGGCTCGGCTCTGGTCTGCTCTGAGGAAATCCCCTTCAGCCAGTCTCCACTATCACCCCAAGGGGATGGAGTAGGGCAATGCTTTGGCGCTGCACCAGGACTGGCTCCTGACCATCCTGCAGCTGTAGGGCCAACACGGTTGGATCTTGCCAGAGAAGACGACCTTGCAAACGAAGGCCCTGGTGGAGCACCAGCACCATGGGTTGCTGGTGACGTATCCACTGCTGCACCAGGCGAATGCTGGGCAGGGTCACGTCAAATGGGTACCTATTGGGTCCTGTTGTTTCATCAAGCAAAGGAGGTGTGGCACGGTGGGGTGTTCCTTCATGGTGCCCACCCCAAGTCAGTGGGTGACCATGGGCCAGGTTGGCTGTCCCGGTCTCAGGGGCACACTAGGCTGGTGGCAAAGGGGCAGTGCCAGTGGAGTTTGCCAAGTACCAGGGTCTGGGCAATGATTTTGTGGTGGTGGATGGACGATCCGGACCACCCATTGACCTGAATGGGGTTCAGGTGCAACAGCTCTGTGATCGACGCTTTGGCATTGGAGCGGATGGGGTCATCCTGGCGCTGCCGCCCCAGGAGGGGGGTGATCTGCGAATGCGCATCCTGAATGGAGATGGCAGCGAGCCGGAGATGTGCGGCAATGGCATCCGTTGTCTAGCTCGTTTTGTGGCAGACCAGGCTCCAGACAGCTGCCCAGGGGTGCTCACCATAGAAACCTTAGCCGGTCCCATGCACATCACCCTTCAGGAGCAAGGGCAGGTGATGGTGGACATGGGGGAGCCCCGTCTGGAGCCAACAGCTATACCCACAACCTTGGGGGATGGTGGCCAGAGGGTGGTGGGCGAACGGTTGTTAGTGGCTGGTCAAGTTTTGCAGGTGACCGCTGTGAGCATGGGCAATCCCCATGCGGTGATCCCAGTGGCGGATGTGGAGCAGGTGGATCTGGACCAGGTGGGCCCTGCCGTGGAAACCCATCCTGCCTTTCCCCAACGCACCAATGTGCACTTCTTCCAGGTGCTGGATGAGCAGCGGTTGCGCATGCGGATTTGGGAGCGGGGTGTGGGGCCCACCATGGCTTGTGGCACTGGGGCATGTGCTGTGGCGGTGGCTGCCCATGTGCTGGGTCTTAGCCAGCGCAAGGTGCAGGTCCACCTCCCTGGTGGTGTGTTGACTATCCACTGGCACAGCAATAATCATGTGTTCATGACAGGACCTGCCCAGCTCAGCTTTGTTGGTCAAGTGGCCTTGGATCAGTTACAGGCCACTGGGCCCAATTACAACCGGTGGGGAGCAGGAGCTAGGGCCATGGCCATGCCAGCCCAGCCACCTCTGGATGGACTCCCAGTTGGTGCTGGTGACCATCAATCTGGGGCTGGCCAGACTGCTTCTGCAGCCACCAAATTGGAGAGTGCTGAACCGGAGAGTGAAGCTGAAGCCTATGCCCAGACCATGCGGTTTCTGGCCAACACCTCCCTAGACCAGATGCTAGAGCTGGCCGCCAACTCCCTGGCCCAGCGCACCCAGCGGCGAGGTGGCCCTCCCATCATCAGCCCCCCTGGAGACCCCTTGGCCCACTGGGACCATGGTGGTGGCCACTGAGCCCCGTCTGTATCTGGACGGTTGCGCCACCACTCCCCCCAGTGCTGGTGTGTGTGCTGCCATGGCTGCAGCCCAAGAGACCTTGTGGGGCAATCCCTCCAGTCGCCACCAGGATGGCTACCAGGCCTGCCTGGCCTTGGAACGGGCACGGGAGCAAGTGGCTCAGCTGGTGGATGTGCCACCGGATTGGGTGGTGTTCACCAGTGGGGGCACGGAAGCCAACCAGTTGGCCATCCATGGGTTGCTGGGTGCAGCAGGGGGATCTGCCATCTGCTCAGGGGTGGAGCATGCTGCTGTGGTGAACCCCCTGCGCCAGCGTCAGCGGGAGAGAGAAACAACCCTTACCTTGCTTTGGCCCAAAGAGGATGGTTGCCTCACCAGTTGCAGGTTGTTGGAGCACCTTGATGGTGGACCGGTGGATTTGGTGTCCGTCATTGCAGCCCAGAGCGAGATTGGCAGCCTCCAACCATTGGCCAGCCTGGGTGCCATTTGTAAGGGTCGGGGCATTCCTTTCCATAGTGATGGGGTGCAGCTCTGCGGCAAGGCGCCCCTAAAACCTCGCCAATGTGGGGTGGACCTGCTCACCATCTCTGCCCACAAGTTCTGCGGTCCCAAGGGCATTGGTGCCTTGATCCGCAACCCGCAGCTGAGGTTAGAGCCCCTACAACTGGGGGGCGGGCAAGAGGCGGGGCTCCGTGCAGGCACACCAGCAGTGCCCCTGGCGGTTGGTTTTGGTGTGGCTGCCCAGGAGGCGGAGCGAGCCCTGGAGCAACCAGAACCACTCTGGCAACGCTGGACACGGCAGCTGCGGGAACAGCTGTGGAGCTTGCCGGGTATTCGGCCCACGGGCCACCTTGATGGCCGCCTCCCAGGTCACATCAGCTGCCTGGTGGGTACTCCTGGGGGGGAACCCCTAGATGGCAGTCGTCTGGTACAGGGGCTGGATGGCTATGGCTATGCCGTCAGCAGTGGCTCCGCCTGCCGCTCCGGTTCAGCCCAGCCCAGCCCAGTGCTGCTGGCCACAGGGGTGGAGCCTGGTTGGGCCAGAAGTGGGTTAAGGCTCTGCCTTGGTCCTTGGCTCTGTCAAGGGGACACCGCTGCGGTGGAAAGCCGTCTCCGGCAGCTGCCCCAGGTGTTGCATCAGCTCTGTTGCCACCATGCCCCCTGAGTACTTCATGGGTGCTTCTAGTGCTTCATGGGTGCTTCATTGAGTACTTCATGGGCACTTCATAGGTAATCCGTCAGACTTTTGAGTCTTGCCCCTCCCCCTTCCTCGCCCATGGATCTTCCCCCTGATCTGAATGGCGCCTGCCGCCAGTGTGCAACCGCCCTTGATGGGGCTTTGGCTGATGGCCTCAAACGGCTCCAGGTGGATTTGCGTTTTGAGGGGCTGCGCTGGCCTAGGGTTGCCCACCAGCTTTGCCAGTTATTGCCCCAGCCGGAAAAAATCATTCTGGCCTTTGGGGATATGGGGGCAGCAGCCTTGGCCCGACGGGATTTTCATCTCTCAGGGTCTGAGGCTCTCACCTTTGCTGATCTCAGCCGTGGCAACTGGCCGGAGGAAGCTGATCTGTGCATGGCTGTCACACCCACCGCCCCTGATTTTACTGCCTTTGAAGCGGCCTGCACCGCCCTGGGGGAGCGGCCCGTCATTGCCCTTAACCCACGACTAGAGGATGCCGCCGTGGGCATTGGCCGGGTGGCTCGATCCCGACGACGTGGCTTTCTGGCCCTCTGGCAACTGGTCTACGGGCTCTATCCCCTGGAGCAAGCTGCCCTGGCCTATGGCCACCCCGGCCCATGGGGGCTATTCCGGGAAGATGGCGATGGTTTCCGGCTTGTGAGCTCTCTGCCCCACCGCCCTGATGGGGCAACCATGGATCAGCTCCTGAACCAGAAAACCTCAGCTACGGATCTGGCCAAGGCAGCAGACCACCTGTTGCAACAAATGAGCTGAGCCCTGGGCAAATACAGGGGAGAGAGGGCGCCAAACCCACCTGGCAAAGACGCCAGAGCATTGGTACTATCCCGCCCAGCACCTTCCATCCTCGGGCCGTGAAATTGTGGCTGCGTCTCCATCCAGCTGATCTTGGGGCCCTTTTGGCCCTATGTCTGGCCGCAGCGGGCCTGTTATGGAGCCCCAAACTGGTGAGTGGCTTGGCCGCTGCCAGCGGTCAGCTGGAATCCATTGAAGTGATAGTGGACATTAAGCACGTGCCGGTGGCGGATCCAGAGGCTCTCCTAGCCAGCATCAAGGAGGAAGGAGAAACCAATCTTGTGGTCCGCAACCAGCCCTCTGGCACTCTTCAGGTGTTGGATGGGCGCCTGCGGGAGCGCCTGACAGTTCTGGGAGATGGGACCACAATTCTGGATCCCAACCAGAAGGAGTTCACCACATTTGATGCCCAGCTGTTCCTCCAAGGCCAAGGCCAGGAAACCAAAACGGGCTTTGCCCTGGGAGACACCAATTTGAAAATAGGTGTGCCCATTGAGGTGGAAGGCAGGCTGTACCGCCTCAAGGGCTACGTGAGTGGACTGGCCAAGGGGAACGGCTCATGAGACAGATGGGACAGTCCCGCAAGTATGTGTTGCTTCTGGGGCTGGTGCTGCCCCTCCTATGCCCACCTGCTGGTTATGGCCAGAACCTGGTGGAGCTGTTAGATCAGGTGGCCAATGGTGAAGCAACCATGGTGGTAAGCCCTGATCCCCCCAACCCTGACCCGGCCAGGGAGGCCCTAGTGAGAGAACCATCTGCGGACCAGCATGGGCTGCCCCAGGAACCCACCACCCCAGGGACGGAACCTGAGGACACCATGGTTGCCCTCCCTCCCCTGGAGGCTCAGGGCAGTAGGGAACCAGCAGGGCCCCAGAACACACCATGGCCTGCTTTACCCCAACAGCTTCCCTCATTGGCTGCCCTGGTGCGCCTGGAGGACCATGTGAGCTGCGCCCCCCTACAAAGGGAGGTGCTGACCATCCTGGGGAGTGAACGCTCTGCATGGAGTGTGACGGTGGCTGATCCTGTGGGGCGGCTGTTGGCGGATGTGAATGGCCAGGAGCCCCGGATTCCCGCTTCCAATCAGAAGCTCATCAGCACAGCCATGGCTTTTGACCGCCTGGGGGTGAGCCACCGCCTCAAAACCTCTCTCTGGCAACTACCCGATGGCACCCTGCGCCTTGAAGGGGAAGGGGATCCCAGCTTCAGCTCTCACCAGGTGGCACGTATGGCCACCTCCCTCTCCAACCAAGGCATTGATCGGGGCACTGTGCGCATGGAGTTTGAAGAGCTGGGTCCACAAAATTGGTGGCCTGCAGATTGGCACAGTGCAGACCGCTACTGGGATTACGGCGCTCCAGTCACACGACTACCGGTCAGTGCCAACAGTGCTGGAGATCATGCGGTCTATGATCCCCCCAAGCGATTGGCCCAGCTCTGGAGCCAGGCCCTGAACCAGCAGGGATACGGTTTTGAGTGGGCAGAGGTGCCTGCGGATTCCCCCAATCCCCAGGGCAGCCAGCTGATCCACGAGGAGCTATCCCAGCCCCTCCAATCCCTACTCATGCGGGCCAATACGGAGAGCCACAACAACACGGCAGAGGTGCTGCTCAGGGTGGGCAGCGGATCTTGGAACCTATCCCAGGCCAGCCAGCTCACCTTGCAGTGGCTCAAAGATCAAGGTTTACCTGTGGAGGGAGTAGCCATTGCCGATGGCAGTGGGCTGAGCCGCTCCAACCGCAGCACTACCCGTCTTTACACAAACCTTCTGCTCACCATGCAACACCATGCCCATGGGCAGAAGTGGTACAAGACCATGGCCGTGGCCAACCGCACCGGCACCCTGGAGCACTTTTCCAGCTCCCCATCTCTCACAGGGAAGTTTGTGGGCAAAACCGGCACCATTCGTGGTGTCAAGGCCCTTTCTGGGCGGATAGAGACCCCCCATGGCTACCGCTTCTTCAGCATCCTAGCCAATGGTTCAGCAGAGCCCCGCTCCCCCATGGCCCGCATCTTAGAGGCAGTGGTCAAGCACTCTTCCTGTCCTCCTGTGCTCTGAGCCGGGTAGGACCATCACAAGCAAAGGCCTGGGCCTGGGCAGAGGTGCGCTGTCCTAGGGCAGCGGCTGTGCCACGGCCAGGGGCACGGCCTTCCTTCTGCCCCTGAAGTTTTGAGCACAGGGCTTGCTCCATGTGCTGGAGGGTGTCATGCAACCCTTCAAGCACCTGCTGCCCATAGCGATCAGCCTCTTGCCTGGCTGTGGTGGCTTGGCGAAGCAGTTCTTCGCAATGGGTATAGGTCTTTTGGTAGAGCTCCCGGCTCTCCTGTCGAATCCCGTCCGCATCCCGCTGGGCCAACTCCTTAAGCCTCAGCCCTTCCTGTTGGATGTGCTGCAGGGCTTTGAGCCCGTGATGGTGCTGCTGCTCCAGCTGTTCCTGCTGCTGTTGCTTGCGGGCACCATACTCCTGCTCCAACTGATGGTAGCGTTTTGCAAACTGCTGCTCAACTTGGGCCAGCTGATCCCGTGCGGTCTGCTCCTGCTGGGCAGCAGCCTGCCGGGCTTGCTCTAGTAACACATCCCGTTGGGCAGCGGCCTCCGCCAGCATCTGTTGGGCGCGCCGTTCACTCTCCCGGGTAATGGCTGAGTTCTGGACCAGCTGTTCCCTCTGTTTCTTGGCCTGGTGAAGGATAGATTCACCCTGACTGCGGGCCTGCTTGATGTACTCCTTCTGTTGCTCCACCAGGGTCTGAGCCTGTTGCAGGGATGGGGGAAAGCTGTCACGCAGTTGGCCCAAGATCTCAATGGTTTCTTCCTCATCCACAAGCACCATGCCGGTGAGAGGAATATGGAGACTTTGCAGAATGATCTCCTCCAGTTGATCAAGTTGATCCAGGGTGACACCGGGTCCTTGCCCGGGGGAGGGCTGAGGGGAGGAGCTCATGACACAGGTGATGGCTAGGCCGAATTAAAATGGCTCTTCAGGTCTTTTGCCACTGTAGCAGGGACCATATGGGACACATCCCCCCCAAAACGGGCCACATCCTTCACAACAGAACTGCTCAGGAAACTATAATGGGCTGCTGTGGCCAAAAATAGGGTCTCCACATCAGTGCAAAGAGATGTGTTGGCGTGGGCCAGCTGCAACTCAAATTGAAAATCGCTCAGGCTTCGCAGGCCCCGTAAAATGACGGCGCAGCCCTGCTGGCGGGCAAAGTTAGCCGTGAGGCCATCAAAACTCTCCACGGCCACATTGGCCAGATCCACCGTGGCCAGTACCAGCTGCTGCTTCCGTTGCTGGAGGGAAAATGTGGGGGTTTTTGTGGGGTTGCGCAACACGGCCACAACCACCTTCTCAAAGAGGCGGCTGGCCCGCTGAATCAAATCCAGGTGGCCAAGGGTAACAGGGTCAAAGCTCCCGGGATAGAGGACACGCACGGACTGGTTATGGTGGTCCCCAAGCGGGGGAATGACCACCACCCTAAAATCCACCCCAATAGGGCAAGCCCCATGAGTCTTGACATTGCGGCCAAAAAAACCCTGCTGCGCAAAATCCCCCACGGACTGTTTATTTGTGGGGTTGCAGAAGGGGAGGTGGTCAATGGCTTCACGGCCAGCTGGGTCACCCAGGGCTCCTTCAACCCCCCTCTGGTGGTGGTGAGCGTGCGGTCCGATGCCACCAGTCACCACATGATTCAGCGCACCGGTTGTTTTAGCTTGAACGTGATGGAGGTGGGCCAGGAGGAGCTGGTGGCCAAGTTCTTCCGTCCCCAAGATGGGGTGGGGGGACGGCTGGCTCAGGTGCCTTATCGCCTGGGCACCTTGGGGCTACCCCTGTTGGAGGATTGTCTTGGCGGGCTGGAATGTCAGGTGGTTGGCCATGTTGCCTCCGGTGACCACACGGTGTTTGTGGGTGAAGTGAAGGCTGCGGTGCTCCACCGGCAAGGGGAAGCCCTCACCCTGGCCCACACCAGCTGGACCTATGGGGGTTAAGACCACAGAAGTCAATCCCCACCCCGGGGCCAGCACCAGCTCCGGCGCCTTGCTCCACAACCCAGAACAGCTGGAGGCCCGTCTGCGGGAGGTGCCTTTAGAGCCGGGTTGCTATCTGATGCGGGATCGGGAGTCTCGCATTCTTTACATCGGTAAATCTAAAAAGCTCCGCAGCCGTTTGCGCAGTTATTTCCGTGGCCATGGCCTGTTGCCCCCCAGGATTCAGCTCATGGTGCGGCAGGTCCATGACATTGAGTTCATGGTCACGGATAGTGAAGCGGAGGCATTAATTCTAGAATCTAACCTGATTAAAGATAATCGACCTTACTACAATGTCCTATGGAAAGATGACTCCAGCTACCCTTATGTTTGCATCACCTGGAGTGAAGAGTACCCCCGAATATTTATTACCAGGCGGCGGCACCGCCCCAGTTCTGAAGATCGCTTTTATGGGCCCTATGTGGATGTGGGCCTTCTGCGCACCACCATGGCCTTGGTAAAACGTAGCTTCCCCCTCCGTCAACGGCCACGACCCCTTTACCGGGATCGAACCTGTCTCAACTTTCATATGGGACGTTGTCCCGGAGTCTGCCAGCAGCGCATCAGCCCCCAGGACTACCGCGCCACCCTACAAAACGTGGCCATGGTTTTCCAAGGCCGTAATGAAGAGCTGCAAAGGTTATTGCGGGAGCAGATGATCCACCAGGCCGAAGATCTCAATTTTGAAAAAGCTGCTCAGATTCGAGATCAGCTGCACGGTCTGGATCGTCTCACTGCCCATCAAAAGGTGTCTTTGCCAAATGACAGCATCAGCCAGGACGCCATTGCCATGGCCGCCAATGATCACCTTGCTTGCATACAACTGTTCCAAGTGCGTGCTGGCAAGCTGGTGGCACGGCTGGGCTTCAATGCTGATCCCCAGGCCGCCACCCCTGGTCACCTACTGCAGCGTGTATTAGAGGAACACTACAGCCATGTGGAATCCAGGGAAATTCCCCAAGAAATCTGTGTGCAACACCTATTACCCGAAGCAGATGTTCTGACAGCCTGGCTAAGGGAAAAGCGGCAACAGAAAGTACAAATTATCATGCCACAGCGGCGTCAAAAGGCGGAACTGGTGGAACTGGTGGAGCGCAATGCCAGCTTTGCCCTGCAGCAGGCACAACGGGCTTCCCAAGAGCACCAGCTGGCCCTGGAGGATTTGGCCCAGCTCCTAGAGATGGACCATCCCCCCAAGCGTATTGAGGGCTATGACATTAGCCACATGCAAGGCAGTGATGCTGTGGCCAGCCAGGTGGTGTTCATCCATGGCTTAGCCGCCCGACAGCACTACCGTCGCTACAAGTTGAAGTCCAGCAGCATTGCCCCCGGCCACAGTGATGATTTCATGGCCATGGCTGAGGTGATGCGCCGCCGCTTTCGTCGTTGGTCCCAAGCCAAGGCCGCTGGAGAAGACATCAGGGAACAGCACCAGCAAAGTTCCAGTCCATTGCATCCCATGGGCCTCAATGATTGGCCTGATCTGGTGGTGATTGATGGGGGCAAAGGCCAGCTCTCTGCTGTGATGAGTGCGTTACATCAGCTGGGGCTTGATGGTGATGTGAAGGTTTGCGCACTGGCCAAAAGGAAGGAGCAGGTGTTTCTGCCCTCCTCCCCAGATCCCCTAGGGAGTGATGGGGACCAGTTGGCCATCCTGCTGCTGCGGCGCCTACGGGATGAGGCCCATCGCTTTGCCATTAGTTACCACCGCCAGCAGCGTCAGGATCGGATGAAGCGCTCTCGCCTCAGTGAAATACCTGGTCTGGGACCCAAGCGGAGCCGCAAATTGTTGAGTAATTTTCAGTCTTTGAGTGCTATTCAACTGGCCTCAGCTGAGGAGATGGCCCAGGTAGATGGCATTGGTCCTGCCTTGGCCCAGCAGATTTGGGAGTTTTTCCACCCCCAGTGCTAAAATTAGCCCCACATGGAGAATAAACGGTGGGCCCCACTGCTGTAATTGGTCTGGGGCGCTCTGGTGTGGCTGCTGCCCGGCTCCTTCACAGCCAAGGTCATCACCTGCGGCTCCTGGAGAAAGGTGAGTCCTCTCAGCTTCAGGAGAAGGCCGCGGCCCTTCGCAATGAAGGGTTCCATGTGCAGCTCAATTGCCCCCTGACAGCCCTAGAGACCCTGAATCCCCAAGCCGTAGTCCTTAGCCCTGGGGTGCCCTGGACAGAACCGGTTCTGGTGCAGTTGCGCCACCGTGGTGTGCCGGTTTATGGGGAAATCCAGCTGGCCTGGCAGGCCATGGCCGGCTCCCCATGGATTGGCATCACTGGCACCAATGGCAAGACCACCATCACCAGCCTCATAGGCCATCTGCTGGAGCAGGCCGGTTTGAACGCCCCCATCTGTGGCAACAGTGGTGCCCCAGCAACTGAGCTGGCTCTGAAATATGAAGGGGGGTGGCGCCCTGATTGGCTGGTGGCGGAGCTGAGCAGTTTTCAAATAGAGGCTTCCCCCACCATGGCCCCCCGCATGGCCATCTGGAGCACCCTCACCCCAGACCACCTGGATCGCCACGGTAGTTTTGCCGCCTATGGTGCTATCAAGGCATCCCTAGTCAGCCGCAGCACCGTCCAGGTGCTCAATGGGGATGATCCCCAAATCTGGAGCCGCCGTGACCGCTGGCCAACAGCTCGCTGGGTAACCTGCAGGGGCCGTGCAGCACTGGAGCCACACCGACGGGCCTTCCTAGCCATTGAAGAAGGAATGGTCCTCACCCCATCTGGTCCTCTTTTCCGGGCAGATGTTTTGTCCTTGCCAGGTGAACACAATCGCCTCAACATGCTCTTAGCCACAGCGGCAGCCCTAGAGGCGGGGCTGGAGCCCAGGCAAATTGCTGTGGGGCTGCGGTCATTTCCAGGGGTACCCCACCGCCTAGAAACCATCATCTGCCACCAGGGTGTCACCTACATAAATGACAGCAAAGCCACCAACTACGATGCGGCCCGTGTGGCCCTGGATGCTCTAAACGGGCCCTTGGTGCTGTTGGCAGGGGGGCGAGCCAAGGAGGGAGATTCTCGCCTCTGGCTGGAAGGAATTGCCGCTAAAGTTGTTGCAGTGGTTTGTTATGGAGAGGCGGCAGATACCTTTGCTGGCCAAATACAACGGGCCTGTCCAGGGGTTATTTGTCAGCAGCTACCGGGATTGAAAGAAGCAGTTCCCCATGGCCATGTGCTGGCCATGGACCATGGAGCAACAACTGTTCTCCTCTCACCAGCCTGTGCCAGCTTTGATCAATACCCCAATTTTGAAGTGCGAGGAGAGCATTTTCGTGGGCTGGTGGAGGCCATGGCTGTCTGAAGAGAATGTCTTTCTACGGAACCTAGGTGGGGGGTGGATACCCCTACTGGTGCTCCGGTGTGCTGTTGACTTAGTAATTACTCTGCCCTGGTAGTTCACCAATGTTTCCTCCCTTCTTGCCATCATGCCTGACTCAGGATTGGCCCAGCCGTGACCACCATTACAAGCAAACCAAGCTCCATATGCTGAAAAGCTGGCGAGACAGCTTGGAGCGCAAGCTGGCCGCTGTCAACTCCGTAATCACCACCCTGGAAGAACAACTCAGCCGGCAAACAACCGACTGAGATTAGGCTCAAGGGGGCTGACCAACAACCCTAAGCAAACTCAATACGTCTCCACCGGCTGCCACCCAGCCAGCATTGGTTCGCTCCGTAACCAGCATCATGCCGGCAAAACCAAGGGCATTGATATTGACACCCTGGTGCTCTTCCTGTCGGCGGGGAATTGTGATGAACCAGTCAGGGGTGATGAGCAGGTTGTAGGCCCCCTGAGGCTGGTGCTGTTGCTTCCTAGAGCCCAGCCCCAAAGCCTCCAAATGCTGGTTATAGATCACATCCATGGTGGTGGCCAGATCCCCTTCACCGTCCAGTGCTGTCCTACGGAGTCGCCAAGGATAGACCCCATCCGGCTGGCTCAGCCACTGCTCCCAGGGGAAGCGGGGCTGACCTGAAATTCTGGGCAGCAACTGCAGGTGGCGATGGGGCTGACTGGCCCCTGCTGCTGCACTGCTATTGAAAAACAGCAATCCATCCTGGAGACGCAGGAGGGCCGCTGCTGCCTGCCAGTCCTGTGGGTTGAGCCAACCCCACTGGGGGCATTCCCCCTGGGTGATGAGTAATAGGTGACCCATGCGGATTGGGTACTTGTTGAGCAGGAGCGTATGGGCTGGTCCCCAGGTTCTCAGCACCAACCGCTGGTCCGGAGGCAAAAAAGGATTGGCCGATCCAGGGCTTTTGCTGATTGGCAAAGGGCGCTTCTGCAGTAGCTGACGCACCTCTGCCCCGGCAGCCTGGGGAAGGTTCAGTGGTGCCGTGGGCAGTGGACAGAGAACACCCTGCTCCAGGGCAGCTGTCCTGACGGTTTCCTCCCGCCACCTCAGCCAGCGGGCGTCCACCCCGTCCCATGACTCTTTTGAGGTTGTCCACAACGTTGGTGTGCCTTGGCCCCATGGCAGTAGGGCTTCCCAGTGCGTCTGGTCACCTGAATCCAGGCTGGCCACCAGCTTTCCACTCCACACCAAACGGGCCTCTCCCTCCAGCACCATCTGATCCTCATCCCCTGGAAACAGCTGCAAGTAGCCCCCACGGGGGGATAGCTGTCGAGCCTTCAACAGGCTCTGACCGGTGTGGGCCAACCAATAGGGAGCCACCAGGGCATGGGCTGAGCCGGTGACAGGATCCTCGGGAATTCCGGCCCGGGGGGCAAAAAAGCGCAGGGCATAATCACAAGGTTTCACCCCAGCCCCAGCCCCGCCGCTGGGGCTGGCCTGCATGACCACCAAGCCCAGACAGGGCCGCTGCCCTAATCGCTCCTGGTCCATCTCCAGTGCTGCAAGGGGGAAGGTGGGGTCCACCAAAGCCACCTCATAGTTAAGAGAAGAGGTCCAGCGCTGCTGCACAGGGGTGTGCAACAGTTGCTCCAAACCAGGATCACCTGGGGCCTGGTGCAACTGACCTGTGGGCAATTGCAACCGGAAACCCCCACCCCACTGCTGCACCGGTAACAGCCCGCTGCGGCTGTGGAAAACCAGTTGCTCCCCAGGTTGCAACAGACCCCAGTGGGCCATGGCCAAAGCAGCCGCCATGGTGCCGTGGCCACAGAGATCAACCTCCAGGGTGGGGGTGAACCAGCGCAGTAGCCATTGCCCCTGTAGGTTCAGCACAAAAGCTGTTTCTGATTGGCCACACTCTGCTGCCAACCCTTGCAAACAATGGTCTGTAACGGGGCCATGAAGCAGCACCACAGTGGCTCCATTGCCCCTAAAGGGCTGGGAGGTGAACGCATCAATCTGGGCAATTTCCATGGATGGCCTTCCTCCTTGCCTCCTCAGCTCTGCAGCCTGAAGCATTGATCATCATTGATCTGCATTGTGCATGACCCAGCTGCCATGGTGAAATCTGTTGCCAGGGAGGACTTAACAGAACCCATTGGGTCCACACTCCAAGGCCATGGACTGGTGGTGGCCGATGGTGCCCTAGGTCGGGCCCTGGTGCAGTTGCTGCTGGAGCGAGCACCAGCCCTCACACTGACCATCACTGGACGGGCCACCCACCCACGACTAGAGACCCAACTGCTACTCCAGCAGGCCCCTGATCGCCTCACCTATAGCACCTTGGACCTCTGCTCTGATGAGCAGTTGGCTGGTCTTAGGGACCATTTGGTTCACACAGATGGGCCCCTGAAGCTGGTGTTCAATGCCAGTGGCTGGCTCCACGGCCCTGATGGCCATCAAAACCCTGAAAAACGCCTGGCCGCCCTGCGCCGCTCCAACCTACAGCACAGCTTCGCCATCAATGGCTGGGGACCAATTCTCCTGGCCCAGGCCGTGGAGCCTGTATTGAGGCAGGCAGGGCGGGCCTGGTTTGCCAGCCTCTCTGCCCGGGTGGGCAGCATTGGGGATAACCATTTGGGTGGTTGGTATAGCTACCGTGCTGCCAAGGCTGCCCAGAACCAGCTGCTCAGGACAGTTGCCCTGGAGTGGCGCCGCACCCTTCCTAGGGTTTGTGTGGCCTGTCTCCACCCTGGCACCACAGACACTCCACTCTCCAAGCCTTTTCAAAGGGGAGTCCCCCAGGGGAAGCTGTTCACACCAGCCTTCAGTGCAGCTTGCCTACTCCAGGTGTTGCTGGGGCTCAAACCTGAAGACAGCGGCTGCTTTTGGGCTTGGGATGGCCATCCTATTCCCTGGTGATTTTGGACCCATCCCCCTTGGGACCATGGGCCACGGTTGGGCTCAACCTGGAAACGTGTCAATTTCTTTATCAGTCTTTATCAGTAGTGTTGTTTATCAGTAGTGGCTTGAGTCTGCCCCTGGGGAACCTAGTTCTACCTTGTACTGATCCTGGTAAATTCCCATTTGCTAGGGGCAATCCTATCCATAATATCAACCATTCCCCTAGGTGTCCATTCAAGCTTTGGTATAATGGAACGGGATGTCCGCTGGTCTTTACTTTTAATATATTACTTTGACACAGTACTTTCAAGTAGAAGCTTAATTGCCTGAAGCATTGGTAGGGATTTATTTCAATGGGCCACTTCTATGCTGGTGTGCCTGTTTCCGGGCAAGCCTCCACCGGCTGGGGGGCCGCAAAAAACATTCCTGGACACCCAAAAGTGGCCACTCCACTTGCCAATGGCAGCCCACCAGGCCTTGTGCTAGCCAACTTAGATCATTTGGCCACCCCCCTCAAAGGGTATGAAATGACCCATGGGCATTACAATAACTTCCCCCTTATTCCCCTGACCAGGCATGGGCCTTCAGGTCCTCCAGGGCAATGAGATCCAGGGCAGAAGCCTCCGTGGCGGCCAGCACCACCGGTGGAGCCACCCCATCCTCCAGGGCCTGTTGCCAGCGACTGGCACAGACACACCAACGATCACCAGGTTGCAGGCCCGGGAAGGCGGATTCAGGCCGGGGAGTAGTGAGATCATTTCCCTGGGCACGGCTGTAGGAGAGAAACGACGGGGTCACCACTGCACAGACCGTATGGCTGCCAAAGTCCAAGTCATCGGTGCGGCAGTAGCCATCGCGCATCCAGCCCGTCATGGGTTGGCAGCCACAAGATTCCAGGATGCCACCGAGAACATTGCGGGGTTGAGCAAGGGTGCTGGTCATGGATAACAGGGGGAGATGTCCTAGGAAACAGTGTGGCGTTCCGGTGAACTGGGTTGCCAGGGGCAAGGCATTGACGAAGCCTGGGCCATGGCGCTAAAGGTCTGAATTGTTCTATGGCACCGAGGTTCCGCAACTCTATGGACTGGGAACTCACAGAAGACGCAGCTTTCATGGCTCTGGCTGATGCATTCCAGGAAAGCGGTGAAGCCTCGGCCATGGAATTCCTGGCCGGTGGGGAAGGGGATTTCCACTTCCAGGACCTGGCTCAGAATGCAGCTGGAGAAGGCATTGATCTGACAGAAGGCAGTGCCATGGAGGAGTTCCAGCAGCAGGTGATTGATGCCCTGGAAATGCTCTGCGGAGACTAGGTGCTTGCCCTGTAGGTGTGGTCCCTAGCTGTAGGTGATCCCTAGTAGGATGGTCCCTAGGCACTGAAGTAGCGGGCTTTGGAATGGAGGGCCACCAGGGCAGTGGTGCTTTGCTCCGGCTGAAGTTGATCACTGCTGTCCATGGTTAGGCCAATGGCCTTGGCACCAAGCCAGGCCAGCTGCTGGCGAGAATCAGCCACATTGGGGCACGCAGGATAACCAAAGGAGTAGCGGCTACCCCGATAGCGCTGGGCCAGCACATCTCGTAGGGCTTCTGGTTTCTCTTCTTGAAAGCCACAAGCCCGGCGGATCTGGCCATGGACCCACTCCGCCAGAGCCTCAGCCATTTGCACCGCCAGGCCGTGGAAGTAGAGGTAGTCAGTGTAGGCATGGCTGCTGAAGAGCTCCTGGGCAAAGGCACTGGCTTTTTGCCCCATGGTGACTGCCTGCATGGGCAGCATATCCGTGGGCTGGTTGTCCACCAGGTCCCGGTAAAAATCAGCAATGCAGTAGCGGTTGCCAGAGCGCTGACGGGGAAAGACAAACTCCCCAAGTTGCTCCTGACCATGGGGGCTAAACACCTGGAGGCTGTTGCCGCGGCGCCCGCAGGGGAAGTAGCCATAGGCCACCGCAGGCTGGAGGAGTTTGTCCTGGCGGCAACGGTCCAACCAGTGGTTCAGGGTGGGTTCTGCGGTGGTGCGTAGCAGGGCTTCATGGTCAGCCTTGGACTGGCCTTTGCCCCGTTGCAGCTGCCACTGACCCACAAATAAGGCCTGACGGTCCAGGTAGAACGCCACCTCATCCAGGGGGATTTCATGGCTGTGCAGCAGCCGGGCACCCCAGAACGGAGGAACCACCATGGGCTCTTCTGGCACCACCCCGGAACGCTCCCGGCTGGACTCCCCTGCCCCATGGCCTGTGGTGCCAGCCTGAGAAGACGGGCTGGGCGGCTGGGTGGTGCCATGGGCTGGGGCCCTATCAATGGGCAGGCCAACCCCTGGTGGGATACCATCTAAAAATCCCTGCTGATCATTCCAGCGCCCCCCTTGACGGGCCTTGAGGTAAGCATCCATGAAGCGCAAATCGGTGAAGGCATCTCGGCCATAGATCACCTGACCGTGGTAGGCAAGGCGGCAGTCCCCATGAACAAAGCGAGGGGTGAGTGCAGCACCCCCCAGAATCACCGGCACCTGGATGCCAACTTCGTTGAAGGTTGCTAAGTTGTCTTTCATAAAGGCTGTAGACTTCACCAGTAAGCCACTCATGCAAATACAATCTGCATGATGTTTGTTCTGTGCATCAATGATAGCTGTCACATCCTGTTTAATGCCAAGATTAATCACCTCATAGCCATTATTGGTGAGAATGATGTCAACAAGGTTCTTGCCTATGTCATGAACATCCCCCTTGACCGTAGCTATTAACACCTTACCCCGGGATTGGGCCTGACCCTCTGATTGTTCCATATGGGGTTCCAAGTAGGCCACGGCAGCCTTCATGGTCTGGGCAGATTGCAGTACAAAGGGCAGCTGCATCTGTCCAGATGCAAAAAGCTCACCCACCACTTTCATGCCATCCAGGAGAAAGTGATTAATAATCTCTAGGGGTGGATGCTGCTGCAATGCTAAGGATAGATTCTCTTCTAGATTGAGCCGTTCCCCATCAATAATGTGTTGCTTGAGGCGGTCTTTTAGGGGCAAATCATCCAAGCTTGATCCCCTGGTTGCTGCAGCTTGGTTACTCACCCCTGTGAACATCTCAGTCAGGGCTGTGAGGGGGTCATAGGTGCACACCTCTCCATCAAAGCGACGGCGATCCTGAATCAAATCCCGGCAGACTTGCTGCTGTTCCAAGCTGATCTTATTCAGGGGAAGAATTTTGGCAGGGGAGACAATTGCAGCATCCAAACCAGCTGCACAGCAATCATGGAGGAAAACAGAATTAAGGGCCGTGCGGGCCGCAGGAGAGAGGCCAAAACTCACATTAGAAACGCCCAACACCACGTGTACCTCTGGCATGTGTTTGCGGATTTGGCCAATGGCCTCCAATGTGGCGGCGGCATTGCGGCGGTCCTCTTCCAACCCGGTGGAGATGGGCAATGCCAAAGGATCAAAGAACAACTCCCATGGGGGCAAACCATGGTTCAAGGCATCTTTATGGGCCCGTTTGGCAATGGCGAGCTTGTGGTCAGCAGTGCGGGCCATTCCCTGCTCATCAATGGTGCCCACCACCACTCCTGCCCCAAACCGCTTGGCCAGCTCAAGCACCTTATAAAATCGTGGCTCACCATCTTCATAGTTTGTGGAGTTGAGTATGCACTTACCTCCGACAACCTTAAGACCTGCCTCCATCTTTTGCCATTCGGTGGAATCTAACATCAAGGGTAGATTGACATTGGTTACTAGACGTTCCGCCAATATTTTCATGTCACTGACTCCGTCCCGGCCAACAAAATCCACATTTACATCCAGAAGATGGGCGTTTTCACTCACCTGTTGGCGGGCAATGCTCACCAAGCCGTCCCAATTATCTTGGTTAAGGAGTTGGCGCACTTTTTTGGAACCACTGGCATTAAGGCGCTCACCAATAATCAGAAAAGAATTATCTTGATGGTAGGTGGTGCTGGTATAGATAGAAGCGGCGGAAGGTTGGTGGTTCAGCCCTGATGCCCTGATTTCCCCAGGGCGACGCACAGGCCGGGGGGCAGGCTTAAGGTGTTGGCATTGTTGCACCAAAGCCTGGATATGGGCAGGGGTGGTGCCGCAACACCCCCCAATGATCTGCACACCCAAATCTTCCACAAAGTGATGGAGGGCCATCTGCATTTCCAGTGGGGTGAGCCGATAATGGGCCACCCCACCCACATTCTCCGGTAGGCCCGCATTGGGAATACAGCTGATGACAAAGGGTGATTGCTCACTAAAATAGCGCACGTGAGGTTTCATTAAATCCGGCCCGGTGGCGCAATTTAGTCCCAACACATCAATGGAGAAGGGCTCTAGGATGGCTACCACTGCTGCAGGATCAGAGCCCACCAACATGGTGCCAGTGGTTTCCATGGTCACAGAAACCATTACAGGAAGACGGCGACCCGCTGCCCCCATGGCCTCCTCCACCCCATGGAGACCAGCCTTAATCTGCAACACATCCTGGCAGGTCTCGATCAACAATAGATGGACTCCCCCATCTATCAAACCCCTTGCCTGTACAGCAAAATCATCTCGCAATCGATCAAAACCCACCTGGCCTAAGGTGGGTAACTTGGTGGTGGGTCCCATGGAACCGGCCACAAAGCAGGGCTTGTCCTGACGGCTGAACTGTGCCGCCACAGCAACGGCCAGCTCCGCTCCCCGCTTATTAATGGCATAGGCCTGCTGGGCTAAACCATATTCAGCTAGCACCAGGGGTGTGCCCCCAAAGGTGTTGGTTTCAATCACATCACAACCCACCTCCAAAAAGCTGCGGTGTACCCCCTGCACCACATCAGGGCGGGTAAAGACCAGGTGCTCATTGCAACCCTCCAGTTCAGGGCCACCAAAATCTGCGGCGCTCAGATTATGGCCCTGCAGGGAGGTGCCCATGCCACCATCAAACACCAGCACAGGTCGCTCAGGGCTATGGAGCCGTTGCAGAAAGGCACTGCTGGTGGAATCAGCGCAGCGGGCCATGGGGGAAGGGGCAGTGGGCTTGACTTTAAGTGTCATTCAGTGGGTACAACGCTGACCCAATCCTGAAACTCCTCATCCCGCCCTTCCGTGATGGCCTGTAGACGCTGGCGGAGCAACTCTGTGATTGGGCCCTCAGTGGTGAGTTCCGTGGTTTCAATGGAGCGCACAGGGGTGATGCGTGCAGCGGTACCGGTGAGAAACACCTCATCAGCCAAGAGGAGTTCCGTCTTATCAACTGCTCGCTCCACCACCCCATAACCCATGGATCGCGCCATGGTGATGACGCTGGCTCGAGTGATGCCCTCCAAGATGTCTTGGTTCACCGCCGGTGTGTGGAGTGTGCCATCTCGAACAATAAAAATGTTCATTCCCGATGCTTCACACACCTTCCCCTGGCTGTTCATCAAAATGGCCTCATCAAAGCCACTCTGGACTGCCTCAGTTTTGGCAAGGGATGAGGTGATATAGGCTCCACTGATTTTGCCCCGCAGGGGCAAGGAGCAATCCTCTTGCCGTATCCAGGAGCTAAAGCGGCAGCTCACACCATCGGGTGAGAGATAGTCCCCCATCTCCAGACCATAGATCAGAAAGTCTGTCTCAATGTTGTGGAGCCGTGGGGCAATGCCAAGATCGCTGGTGTAGACCAAAGGGCGGAGATAAATGGGCACCTGGGGCTTGTTGGCCTTGATAACTGCATGGATGCCGGTCATGATCTCCTCCCTAGACAAGGAGGCATTCAGGAAACCAGCACTCTGGATGAGGCGACGGGCGTGGCGATCCAGACGGAAAAAGAGCATCTGTGAGCCATTCCTAGGATCTGGTATGGCCCGCAGGCCGCCAAAAGCTGCTGTGCCATAGTGGAGTGCATGGGTGGCGATGGAAAGCTTCGCCTCAGCAAAGGGTTGACATTTGCCCTCAAACCAGACGTGGGGAAGAAACCCATGCATTGCAGGATAGTTGGTGGTGCAGTTCCATCTTCCCACCTTTCCGCTGAACCACCCAGAGCCTAGAACCCCCCATGCATCGTCTAGCAGCTCTTCCGGGAGTTGATGAGGGCCAGCTTGGCAACCTTCTCGTGGAGCAGGATCCTGCTCCCATTCTGGTGCTAACCACCTCGGATACGGACCTGGCCACCATGGCCACGGTGCTGGAGCGCTCCCCCCAGCCTTTACCCATGCGGGGTCTCAATGTGGCCCCATTGGCCCATCCGGCGGTGGTGGATCATTATCTGCGCACCACCGTGGCCACTGCCCGTGTGGTGGTGCTGCGCCTTTTGGGGGGGCGTGGTGTTTGGAGCTATGGGTTGGAGCGTCTACAGGAGTGGCAGGCTGCCGGGGGGTGTCTGGTGGTGCTGGATGGGGTGATGTCTGATCCAGCCCTGGAAGCCCTCAGCAGCACCCCACCAGAGCTGACCAAGGCCCTAGGGGATGGTCTGCGCTGGGGTGGCCCTGAAAACCTGGCTGGGGTGATAGGGGTCCTACAGGACCTGGCCGCCGGTGTGGAACCCAAACCACTCCGGCCTGTTCCCCTGGCGGATCCCCTGCCCCATGACTGGCGCCAGGAGGATGGGGGACCAGCGGTGGGGGTGTTGTTTTACCGTGCTTTGGCTCAGGCGGGTGACATGGCCCTGGTGGAGGCCACCACCACCAGCTTGCGGGAAGCAGGCCTGGCTCCCAAGGCATTGCTGATTACGGGTTTGCGCACACCCGGAATCCAGTCGGGCATTGTGGCTCTTTGGCGACAGCAGAAGGTACAGCTGGTGTTGACCACCACAGGGTTTGCAGCAGCAGGGGCGGGGGAACATGGTGCCACCATCTGGGATCAGCTGGACTGCCC
>RKSC01000026.1 GCA_007571085.1 Synechococcus sp. PNGco_S_binSS4 | reverse complement strand
GGTGATGAGTGCTCTGTCCCCTGGAGGGGGTCTGCCAGCCCCAGGGCTTAATTCTTATTTTCATCTTTATCTTTATCCTTGACGCATTTTTCCCTGTCCTTGTCATAAATCCCTACTCGCACCGTACCTAGGGGAGGGGCAATAACAAGGCAGCGTTGCTGCTCTAGGTGGTTGTGACCCACCACCACGGTGCCAGCACCGTTCACCAGGCCAGTAGGGCCAATCACCAGGTCATGGGAGTTGTTGGGTGTGATGAGCACATCAGGAGCGCTGGCCGTCAGGTCACGGACACCGGAGCAGGGGGGCAGATCCCTACTGAGAGGTTCTGCCCAACCAGATGCGGTCAAGGCCATGGCACAGGCTTCCCCCTTGGCAACAGCTCCGGCTCGGGCCAGCTCTAGCCCATGGAGCAGCCCCTGCAAAGCACCATCACGACGTTGCCGGGCCAGCCAGCTTTGACTGTTGGGCAGCACAAGGCCCGTCAAGAGACTCAGTATGACAGCAGCCACCAGCAGCTCCACCAAGCTGAATCCCCCCTTCTGCATCGGCATCCCTGGGGTTGGTGCCGGCAGCCAGCCCCTATTCACAGGCTGAGCCCCCACCCAGTGCCAGCACCCTCTCCCGTGAAGCCTCCATGGTGGGGGCCCTGTAGCGGATCCCTAACTGCTGATCTTGAATAAACCACTGACGCTCCACATCTTCTGGCAGCTGATGCTCCAGTGCTTGAAGCTTCTGCTGCAGGGCAGGGAGGGTTATTTCACAGGCCCAGGGTGGGTTTGTCTTTAAGGTTCTGATCACCAAACCTTGTTGCCGTTGCAAATCCTGCTCAAGGGCTGTGAGAAGGACCTGCCGTTCCTGGGCTTGCTGTACCAGGGCCTGGCTTTGACTCCAACCCTTCAGGCTGGCAGCCAGGGCAAAGGCAATGATGCTACTGCTCACAACCACTTCCACCAGGGTGAAGCCCCCGCTGGCAGAGAAACCATGGGGACCAGCCCATGGCTGCTTGGGCCCATTGGGCCTGATGGGAGGCCAACCAAGGGGCTCCATGGTCTGGAAGGCCATCATTTAGCCCCCTGATCCTGGAGCTGGCCCAGGCGTTCATTGTGGTCAGCATCAGCCTTTTGCTGGGCAATCTCCTGGCGCACCACCCGCTGATAACGGAGCTGGGACCAGGTTTGTAGGGCTGCCGTCGTTCCCCAGAGCACAAGGGCCGTGACCAAGGCCAAAGGAAGCACAAAAGAGACTGCAAGTGCTCCTCAGGCTTCCCAATCTCACCACCTTCAAGACCGTGGACAGGCCCTAAGGAGGCGTGAGCAGGCCACCTGGTGGAATATCTTCTTGCTCTGCAAACCAGTAGCTCAGCCCTTGATAGGTGCCCTCACGACCGGGCAGGGTGGTGATGGTGGTGTTTCGCTTGGCGAAGCCCGTTGCAATGGCAGGAAGCGTTTGCAGATCCAAGTTGGTCACAAGACGACCAGCCTTCATCTCCTCCTCCAACACCTGGGTGAGCAAGGGGAGACGTGTCCAGGTTTGGGGGTTCTGTAGAGCCTTTTCCACCCCGTTGATCACCTCCTGGCGTCGTTCCAGGCGGCCAATATCACCGTAAAAACCACGCCAGCGGAGGAAGTGCTCCACCTGCTGGCCATTGAGCAGCTGGCGCCCGGGCTGGAGATCAATGAATAAGCCCTGGTTGTGGTCTGTATAGACCATCCGCTGGGGAACATTCACCGTCAAGCCACCAAGGGCATCCACCAATGCGGCCACTGTCCCCCCATGGACAACTACCAAATAGGGGAATTCATCCCCCACAAGAGCTTCAACCTCTTCCTGAATGGCCTCAGCACCTGCCAGGCCGTAAAGCTCACTGATTTTCCAGGAACCATACACCTCGCTGTCGATAAAGGTGTCACGGGGAATCTGGGTAACCTGCACCTGGCCACGATCCATCCGCACAGCAACCACAACATCAGCATTGGCTCCGATGGGATCAATGCCCAGAAGCACCACATTGCCAAAGCGACGAAAGCGGTTCAGCACCTCTGGCGAGAGCACCTGCTGACCTCCCCAGAACATCAGGAGTAGCAAAGGAAGCAGCAGCCAGAGCCATGGAGATCGCTTCAAGAAGGGTGCCAGTCGAAGGGAAGGCGGGGGAAGCCTTAGTTTGCCCCACCAAAGACCCAGCTGCCACCTTGATTCCCAGACTAAAATGTCAACTTCTGTAACAACACCATGGGTTGATATGGGATTGATGGGAAAGTTTCACTGCTTTATGGGTTAGGATTTCAGTGCTTTATGGTTTGGGAGCAAATCTGCCATGGAAAAGTTCTTGATGGAAAAGTTCTTGCGCAAGATCAACTCTAGTGCTCATCCATGGCTTGCCATAGCCACTTTGGCCGCACCCGTGTCTGTTTTTGCCCAAACAATGCATGATCAAACAATGGGGAAGTTCACCATGGTGGGCAGCTTCACCTCCTCCTATACCCAAGTTAAACAGGGAGACATAACATTTACAGGGGGAAGTTTGGCAGGCAGTAGTACAATAACAACTGCAAGTGGCCAGGAATCTCTATTTTCAGAAGGACAGGATTTTCTCATGTCCTGTGTGGTTTTTTCAGAGAACTCTAAGGATAGTACTAGCCTAAAAGCACCTTGTACTTTCACAGAAAATGACGACCAATTTTTTGGTACTTTTCTCAGGGAAGAGGGGGATCTGGGATCTGCTAACACCGGGGGAATGGGCATACTCCAAATTGACGGAGGAACAGGAAAATATGCCAACTTCACCAGCAGCTGCTCCTATGAAGTCAATTATCTCAGCGAAGGTGTTGGTGATCTGACAGCGGAATGCGGCCATGAAAGTCATGATCACACCCAGAAGTCATCAGCAGTTGATGCTCAACCGGAGCAATTCCTCCAACAACAGCATCAGCAAATAATGATTCCAAGATAGCTCACCAGCCCCATGGTCTCCAGGTCTTGCCAAAAAAGTACCCCCACACCTTCAGAATCCGCCCTGTGCCCCTATCCCAGCGGCCTCTGGTGGAGCCACCATGGTGTCAGGGGGGGCAGGGACAGACTTGCTTCCCAGGGACGGGCTGCTTGCCATTGATGGCTTTAATCCCAGGTAGAGTCGAGGCCCGGGTTAACCCAGGTCACTCCCTGTTAGATCCGTACCTGAGAGTTTCCCCATAGGTCTGACGACTATCGGTTGCTCATTCGGTTGCTCATGTGGTAACATTGGTGGTAGCTCTGATGAACAGCGAGGAGATTTTACGGCTTCCAGTTTGAATGGTTGCCGTCCACATGATGAAGATGGACTCTCTCGTTACCCATTAAATGCTGCTTACAATGCC
>RKSC01000166.1 GCA_007571085.1 Synechococcus sp. PNGco_S_binSS4 | reverse complement strand
GCTGCCAGGAGGGTGGGAATCATCAGCACACCGAACCAACCCACATAGAGGCGGTTGTCAGTGCTGGTCACCCACTGGCAAAATCGTTGCCAGGAACCGGCTGAACCACTGCTGCGAATGACAGTTGTCATGAGTGCAGTTGGAGTTAAGAAAATCCGCCAAACGGCGGCACTATTAAGTTTAGATGCTCCGGGATTGCCATGCCCTAAAGTTAATTTTTCTAAAGGATAATAAACTTATCTTAAGGAGATTGTCCTGGCGCTCAGCGGGAGAATGGCCTAATGGTCTTGCGTCCCAGGAGTCCATGTTTGGGGGCCAACACCATGGCGGCTACAAACAGCAGGGTTTGCACCAACACAATGCAACCCGCTGGAGATGCATCAGACCAATAACTCACATAGGTTCCCACTACACTGGAAAAGACTCCTGAGGCCACCGCTAGCCAACCCATGGTGAGGAAGGAATCCGTCAGTAGATAGGCCGTAGCACCGGGGGTTACCAGCATGGCCACCACTAGAATGATGCCCACTGTCTGCAGTCCGGCTACCGCTGCTAGGGACAGGCTGGACAACAGTAAATAGTGGAGAAATCCCGTGGAAATCCCAATGGATTGGGCGTGGGTTGGATCAAAGCAGAACAGTATCAAGTCACGGCGGAACACCAGCAGCACCAGCAGCACCAACACTGCGATCACAATGGTTTGCTGCAGGTCTTGAGGGGGAATGCCCAGCACATTGCCAAAGAGGATGTGACTCAGATCCACACTGCTCCGCACCTTGGACACCAAAACCAGGCCCAGGGCAAAAAATCCCGTAAATACCAAGCCAATGGCCGTATCCTCCTTTACCCGGGTGCTCTGCTTGATCAGACCAATAATTGCAACAGAACCTACCCCAAACACAAATGCCCCCAAGGCAAAGGGCAGACCCAGGGCATAGGCAATCACCACACCGGGCAACACAGCATGGGATACGGCATCCCCCATCAGGGCCCAACCCTTAAGGGTCATAAAACAGGAGAGCAGAGCACAAACGCCCCCCACAACAGAGCTCACCAGCAGTGCCTTAACCATGAACACATGCTGGAATGGTTCCGTAAGCCAGGTGACGATGTCCATCATGCCCATTCTTCCTGGTGTTTTCCCCTAGCCATTGGTTTGGTCATAGGGGCTGGGGGAACGGTCCAAAACACTACCCCCAAAGGTGAGAGCCAGGTTTTCTTGGGTAAACACTTCACTGGTCTCCCCATAGGCTAGGACAGTTTTATTGATTAGCACCACCTGGTCACAAAATCCAGTGATGTGCCCCATGTCATGGGTGGAAATTAGCAGGGTGCGCTGTTCATAACGAAATGCCCGGAACAAATGGGCCATCAACCTCTCCGTGCGCACATCCACCCCATTGAAGGGTTCATCCAACAGCAGGATAGAGGCCCCCTGGGCTAAGGCCCTGGCAAGAAAAGCTCGCTTACGCTGGCCACCGGAGAGCTCACCAATTTGTCGATGCCGTAGGGGCCAAAGCTCCACCCGCTCCAGGCTGTGGCGTACGGCCTCGTAATCACAGGACCGGGGGATGCGCAGCAGACCCATGGACCCATAGCGGCCCATCATAACCACATCAGCCACACTGAGGGGAAAGTCCCAGTCCACACTCTCCGCCTGGGGCACATAGGCCACCATCTGATGTCGCTGGGCTTGGGCCACAGACTGGCCATTGATGCAAATGGTTCCCGTGGAGGGCCGGGCAAAACCCATCAAGGCCTTAAACAGGGTGGATTTGCCTGAGCCATTCATGCCCACCAGGCCGCAGATGATGCCTTGCTTCAGCTGGAGGCTGACTTTGGAAAGGGCCAACACACTGCCGTAGCTGACGCTCAGGTTGTGCACAACGATGCGGGGAGGTGGTTGTGCTCCAGGACAGAGCCTTACTGTGCCCATGGCTGCTGAGTTCATCAGGGGGTTTGCAGGCCGTTCACCAGGGTGCGAATGTTGTGTCGTTGCAGGTCTAAAAGTGTAGGGGCAGGCCCTTCAGGATCTGAGAGGGAGTCCACGTAAAAGATGCCGGCCAAACGGGCGCCGGTGGCAGCGGCCACTTCCCGCTGGACAGCATCACTGACCGTGCTTTCACAAAACACCGCCGGCAGCTGGCGGGCCTTCACCAGAGCAATCACCCCTGCCAACCGCTGGGAGGTGACTTCAGAATCCCCGTTGACAGGCCAGAGAAATGCTTCCTCCAGACCATAGTCCTGGGCCAGATAGCTGAAGGCCCCTTCACAACTCACCAGCAGCCGCTGCTCCTCCGGTACTTGGGCAATGGCCTGACGCAATTCCTCATCCAGCTGACGCAGCTGCTGCCCGTAGACCGCTGCGTTGGCAGCAAAGTCTTCTCCATGTTCTGGAGCAAGGTCTGTGAGGGCCTGACGCAGATTGTCCACATAGGTTAAGGCCAAACGGGGAGACATCCAGGCATGGGGATTGGGCTGCCCGGCAACTGCTGCATCAGCAATGGGTAAGGGCTCAATGCCCTGGCTCAGGGTTACCCGGGGAATGTTTGGCGGCAAATCAGTGTAAAAACGCTCCCGCCAGCTCTCTAAATTGAGCCCGTTGTCCACAATCAGCACAGCCGCCGCCGCCCGCCGCAAATCACTGGGGGTGGGTTCATAGCTGTGAACCTCTGCCCCTGGCTTGATGAGGGATTCCACCTGGAAGTGGTCTCCTGCCACAATCTGAGCTAGATCTGCCAACACAGTGAAGCTGGCCAGAATTTTTGCCGGCTCACCAGAAGGTGTTTTCCCCCCCTGTTGGTGTCTTGGGTTGATGGTTGTGCAGCCCATTAGCCCCAGGAGAGCCAAGGACCACACCAGTGCCACGGCCACGACCTTGGGCGCTGCACCAGAAAACCATGGTTTGAGGCACCCCTGCTCTGGGGTGCTCCCACCTTGAATCCGTTGTTTGTAGATTACTTGAAGCAGGGTTGTCTAGGGCGGTTGGCACACTTTATTTTAGCACACTTTATTGCTGAGGATTCATGTTGTGTAATGACATTGTGTAATGCACACTACCATGGTCTTTCAGTGTGTATCAGGTGCCTGGTGAAACTGAGCTTGGGTTACACAGGGTAATTAGGAGGGTAATTAGGCTGTGTTTTTAGGTGTACTTTATAGGCTACTTTACCAGAATCCATCTGGCTGAAGACCACAGATCCCTGTTCATACCACCATCCTGGCTGCCACCACCAAGAACAGTTGGAAGGAGAGGGATCCAAAGGTGCATCACCATGGCCCATGGGAACCAGGGGTGCTTTGTCGTGAAGGTGCATGTTGGAGTGCATAGGGACTCAGGCTTAATCCACCTGATGGGCAGCACAGCGGCCAACTTCCATGATCTGACAGTGGCCTCTGAGCTACTCA
>RKSC01000114.1 GCA_007571085.1 Synechococcus sp. PNGco_S_binSS4 | reverse complement strand
AGGTGGGCACTCTCCACCCGGTTAGAGGTTTGGCCAAAGGGCACCCCGCCACAGCATCTCCCAGCTAAATAGTGGCCAGCAGCATGATCCTCAAGTTCTCGCCCAACTGGCAGTTAGGGTAGCTAAGGTGATGGAAAGTGGTCTCACATCCATTCAGCCCTCAACTCAATTCCAGCTTATTACAAACACCATGGACATGATCGTTGCCATTAGTGGCGCCAGTGGTCGTACAGGTTATCGCATTGCTGAGGAAGCCCTAGACCGTGGCCAAACTGTGCGGCTGTTGGTACAGCCAGCATCAAAGCTGCCACCATCTCTTTCTGGCTGTGACACCCGACGACTCAACTTCAGCCACCTACCCCAACTGGTGGAGGCCCTTCAGGGTTGCCATGGCCTGGTGATCGCCACAGGGGCTAGACCATCTGCCAATCTTCTCGGACCCTTCCAAGTGGACACCCAGGCTGTGCAACAGCAGGTGAAAGCCTGTAAAGAGGCTGGTGTGGCACGGGTGGTGCTGGTGAGTTCTCTTTGTAGCGGCCAGCTCTGGCACAGTCTCAATCTTTTTGGCTTGATCCTGATGTGCAAGGGTTGGGGAGAGCAGGCCCTGGAGCGTAGTGGTCTGGACTGGACCATCGTGCGGCCAGGGGGCTTGAAGGAGGAGGAAACAGCTCTGGAGCAGAAGGAACTGGTGGTCAGTGGTGCCAACACCCAGCAGCAGGGCAGCATTCCCCGTCGTCTGGTGGCCCGCTACTGCCTGGAATGCCTCAGCACCCCTAGCACCATCCACCAGGTGTTGGAAATCACCAGCAAGCCCCGCCGCCCTTAACCACTCCCGGCCCCCCATCAGGTCAGACTGGAAACACCTTAAACCAGGTGTTTCATGGATCACAGCACCGGCAGAACCACTCCCCTCTATGGAGCCGCCCAGGCAGCTGGGGCCCGCTTTAGTCCCTTCGCCGGCTGGATAATGCCCCTGCAGTTTTCCGGGGTGGTGGCTGAGCACCGTGCTGTGCGCAGCAGGGTGGGAATGTTTGACATTTCCCATATGGGGGTGCTCATCCTACGGGGACCGGCGGTGAAGGATGGGCTCCAAAGCCTGGTGCCCTCAGATCTGGGGCGCATTGGTCCAGGAGAAGCCCAGTACACAGTCCTGCTTAACGGGCAGGGGGGCATCCTGGATGACCTGATCATCTATGACTGTGGCCTGGTGGAAGGCCAGCATCAGGTGGTGGTGGTGGTGAATGCCGCCTGTTGCGCCGCGGACACCATATGGCTGGAGCACCACCTGCTGACCCACAATTGCACCATCTCTGATGGCAAGGGAGACGGGGTCCTGCTGGCTCTGCAGGGTCCTCAAGCAGTCTCTCTCCTGGAACATCTGCTGGGCTGGGACTTGCAGGCACTACCCCGGTTTGGTCACCGCCAGCTGAGGTGGAGCCATGGTCCAGTGTTTGTGGCCCGCACGGGTTACACAGGTGAGGATGGGGTGGAGATGCTATTGACCCGCCAAGGGGGACAACAGCTATGGCAAGAGCTGCTGGAGCATGGTGTGCAGCCCTGTGGCCTGGCGGCCAGGGACACCCTGCGCCTTGAGGCTGCCCTTCATCTATATGGTCAGGATATGGACACCAGCCACACCCCCTTGGAAGCATCCCTGGGTTGGCTGGTTCACCTGGAAATGCCCCATGCCTTCATGGGTCGTGCAGCGTTGGAAGCCCAAACCAAAACCGGTGTATCACGACGGCTGGTGGGCATCACCCTGGAGGGGCGTGCCATTGCCCGCAAGGGCCACCCTATTCTCAACAGCACAGGAGCAATCATTGGCGTGATCACCAGTGGCAGCTGGTCCCCCAGCTTGGGTTATGCCATTGCCCTGGGCTATGTTCCAGCGGCCATGGCTAAACCTGGCACAGAACTGCTGGTTCAAGTGCGGGGGCAACAGGTGGCTGCCCAGGTGGTACGCCGTCCCTTTTATCGCCGTCCAGCGGCCCCTGAAGAGACTTGAGGTTTGCAATGGAGGGCACCATTACGGCATCTTAACAGTGTGACGAAACAGTTGACAAACACAGTAAAGATTACCTCCCCCCAGCCCCAGGCGTCAGCCCCTGGGGTTAGTGTGGCCCCTCTATTGACACCCAAGGGGACAATCCCTATCTGTCACACTGCCGATAAAATTAGGTTATATCCCCTGTAAGATCAAATAAATTGGACACTGGCTTTTCCGTGCCTCACCTCCCCCTATGACTGCCCCTCCATTGGAAGCAATGGGGCTGCAAGCCCCCCTTGCTAGGGGTCAAAGCGCTTCAGAAAAGCGGAACAGGTACCCTTGTAGAAACACAGCCCTTGTCTAAATCCCATGATCCCCATCCCCACTGACTGCCCGGCTCCCCTTCCCGCACCCCAAGCGCTGACCGCAATTCTGGCTTCTAACCCCTTTGCCAGTGGTTGCCAGAATCCACCTGGCCCGTAGCCTGACCTGAGGGACTACACCTGGAACAAACTCCATGACCGCCATGAGGAGGAGGCTGAGGCCTTGACCAATGCCCAAGCCCAAGCCCGGGCCATGTTGGTGGAGCAGCAAGCTTCTGCTGGGCTCAGCTCTGTCTCACCTTTGCTGCCCCTAACTGACCCGCATTCTGCTGTAGGAATTGATCTGAAAGGACTAAAAGAATTGTTGCATGACCTCGAAGCGGACTCTAATAATCTTTATGAAATTTGTGATATTCAAACCCATGATTTTGCACCCTTCCTTAACTATGACATTACTCAATGCCAAGGGACTATGGATAGAGTTTATACATTAGTTGCAGATACTTACCAGCGGCTAGTCCAGATCTATTCACATAATGAAGATGTATTTTTCCCAATGCAGACTGCCTCTCCACCCAAGAGTTTTCTTATCCCCGAAACGGGTGTGATTATTGACATAGATGTATTAATCCGTAAGATTCAACAACAGAGACTGTTCCTCAGAACACTGGCTTACGATGTAAAGGATGTTATCAATGACGCCCTGGCAATTGTCAATGCTGCTTATGGGGAAGAAATTGCTAGATTCGATGAACAAGCTGCTGAGAGTTTACTGGATCTACAACTTGAATTTGAAGAGGTTCGGAATTGCTGGATGTTCTATGATTATGATAGTGAGGATCCCCACTTACCTTATGATGATATGATTCTGTAGAAGCAGCTGACAGCTGCTTCTACCAAATAGCTATGGTGTAAACGCTTTTTCCTATGTAATGAAGCCCAGTGAAGCCTCTGCTAAAATTGCTAAAATTAGTTATCTAAAAGCAGTCCTCTGAAAAAAGATTCCCATCTACACCAGGGGTTATGATGCACTGGAAGATGCTGGGTCAACTACCCGGCAAGAAGCTGAAGATTTCACTCTCGGTTTTGATATGGCTTGCCA
>RKSC01000112.1 GCA_007571085.1 Synechococcus sp. PNGco_S_binSS4 | reverse complement strand
GGTTCCTCCCACATCCAATTCCAGGTTGATGAGGTAATCCAATGTGGAGAGCACATCCTCAGGGGTGAGAATGCGCACCGAGTCAGGAATTGTGAGACGTAGCTTTTTGTTTACCTTGTAGCGGCCAACCCGGCCCAGGTCATAGCGCTTGGGATCAAAAAAGCGGCTTTGCAGCAGGTGCTGCCCACCACTGACGGAGGGGGGCTCACCTGGTCGAAGTTTCTTGTAAAGCTCTAGGAGGGCCTGGTCTTCTGAAGAAATGCCCTCTTCGGCACTGGCTTCAATGGTTTTTCTGTAGTACTCAGGATGGCGGAGCTTATCCAAAACATCTGTGTCAGAGAGACCGATGGCTCGCATCATCACGTGGCCATTGATCTTACGGGTTTTATCAACCCGGATATGGAGAAGACCATTTTTATCAGTTTCAAACTTGAGCCAGGCTCCCCGGTTGGGAATCATGCTGGCATTGTAGGTGCGGCGACCATTCTTGTCCTGCTCGTCCTTAAAGTAGACACCGGGACTGCGCACAATTTGGTTGATAATGACCCGCTCTGCCCCATTGATAATAAATGTGCCCCGCTCAGTCATCAGGGGCAGTTCCCCAATGAACACCTCCTGCTCCTTAATCTCGCCGCTTTCCCGGTTCACCAAGCGACAGGTGACGTAAATTTGTGAGGCATAGGTGGCATCACAGCGCTTGGCCTCTTCCACATCATGGCGAGGCTGCTTCAGCCGGTACTGGTGGCCGATGAAGTGAAGCTCAAGCTTACCCGTGTAGTCTGTAATCGGTGAGAAACTGTTCAGCTCCTCAATCAGACCCTTTTCCAGAAACCACTTAAAGCTACTCCGCTGAACCTCCACGAGGTCAGGGAGGTGGGAGGCGGCTCTGGCAACCTGGATGGCGCTGCTCATAGGGTCGTGACTCTGTGGCGAAGGGACAAAGACGTTGGCGTTGGGAGCTGATCAGGGAGACAGCACTGCTGGAGGCAACAGCACAAGATCCCTCCATCTGGCAAAGGAGGACCTTAAGACCGCTTGCTGCTCAAGGCCTGTGATGACGTTTCTTGACTTTGGACAAGTGCCTTAGTTTGGGACAAGTGCCTTGGTGGGGTAATCTGAACTTGGGCTGCCATTGGGCTGCCAGGGGCATGGCCAAGCCATACTGAAATCTTACTCTACAGCCTATCAGCAATTGTTGCAGCCACCACCGGTTCTTCAGGATTTCTTTCTCCGTCTAACACATTTTCCCCTGAACCATTGGCTCTAGGCCAAAGAGACGTGCAGCGTTGTGGCTGCTCACCTGGCGAACCCGATCAACGGGACAGTTGCGCAGGGTTGCCATTTTCTCGGCCACATGGGCTACAAAAGCAGGCTCATTGCGCTGGCCCCGATGAGGTGTTGGCGCTAGGAAAGGACAGTCTGTTTCCACCATGTAGCGGTCCTCAGGCACCTGCTGGGCACAGGCATGAACAGCTTTGGCGTTCTTGAAGGTGACGATTCCGCTAAAGCTGATGGTCAAGCCCAGCTCCAGAAACCAGTCCATTTCCTGGGGGGTGCCGGCCCAACAGTGCATGACTCCCCGCACAGGGCGTCCCCCCTGGTGCCGTGCCGCCAAAATGTCCCGCAGAAGCACGGCGGCATGGCGACAGTGGATAATTACCGGCAGGTCTGCCCTCCAAGCCACATCCAGCTGTGCTTCCAGGGCATTGACCTGTTGATCCACATTGGTGGCTTTGTAAAGATCCAACCCCAGCTCCCCCACGGCCACCACCCGTTTGTCCCTACGGCAGGCTTCTAAAAACAGATCCCCCATGGTCCCATGCCAATGGTCTGCCTCTAGGGGGTGGAGGCCAACGGCATAACGGAGTTCTGGGAAGCGATCCGCCAGCTGACGGATGGCTGGGATTTCTTCAGGGGTGACACAGGCATGGACCAGAGCACAAACCCCTTGCTCCCGCCAGCGCTCTGCCACTGCTTCCATGTCCTCTTGAAAGTCTGGAAAAACCACATGGCAGTGGCTATCCACCAGAGGGGCAATGGATTCTCTGACTCCAACTTTAGCCATGGGTGGAGGTTAACTGTGGTGCTTCCGGCTCCAAAACCTTCTTCATAGCTTGGCTGAGGCGGGATTTTTGGTGAGCTCCAGCATTCCTGTGGAGCACACCACGCTTGACCGCCTTATCAATGCGACTGAAGGCATGGCGCACACTGGTGGTCACTAATTCTCGACCTGTATCGCTGGGATGAGCACCATAGGCTGCACAGGCCCCTAGGCACTTTTTCACCAAGGTGCGCACCCCGGAGTTGTACATGCGGTTGCGCAGACGGTTGCGCTCAGCAACTCCAATGCGCTTTTGTGCCGATTTGATGTTAGCCACAGGCAGCTGAACCCTTCTCTAGAGCATAGATGAGCTTATCCTAAGGCCCATATCCCCTAAGCCATGGCCTCCGCAATGGGTACCGCAAGTCTGGGCTCCCGCGGTCTGCCAATCCTGCCAATTCTGCAGACGGTTCCAGATGCCCGACTCCGCCTACACAAGATAGCAGGGCGCCTCAGCAGCAATCAGCAACACAGCCAGAGGGTGGAGCACATCCTTGCTGCGGTGCGGGACCGTGGAGATGCTGCGCTTCTGGAGTTTACGGCCCGTTTTGATGGGCAGCACTTTGCTGCAGGGGACCTGCAGGTGCCACCAGAAGAGAGCCAGCAGGCTCTGGAGCGCTTGTCACCTGAGTTGCGCAGGGCTCTGGAAACAGCCCACAGCCGCATCCAGGCCTTCCACCGCCAGCAACGTCCACCAGATCTTCATATGGCGGGTCCCTATGGAGAAAAGCTGCAACGGCTGTGGCGACCCTTGAGCCGGGCAGGACTCTACATTCCCGGTGGCCGGGCCTCCTATCCCAGCACGGTCTTGATGAATGCTGTCCCTGCCAAAGTGGCTGGTGTGGACCAGGTGGTGATGGTGACTCCCCCTGCCAAAAATGGCTTAGTTAACCCTGTGGTGCTGGCAGCTGCCGCCCTAGCCGGGGTGGATCAGATTTACCGGGTTGGGGGTGCCCAGGCCATTGGGGCCCTGGCCTACGGCACCGAGACTATTCCAGCTGTGGACGTGATCACGGGTCCTGGAAATGTGTACGTGACCATGGCTAAGAAGGCGGTCTATGGCACGGTGGCCATTGATGCCTTGGCTGGCCCCAGTGAGGTGCTGATCATCGCTGATGAAACAGCATCCCCGGTGTTAGTGGCAGCTGATCTTCTGGCGCAGGCTGAACATGATCCCCTAGCGGCCGCCATTGTTCTCACCACCAGCCACAGGCTTCTTGCAGATCTCCCCTCCTGTCTAGCCCAGCAGCTGGAGGAGCACCCCAACCCGGCCACCAGTGCCCAGGCCCTAGGGGATTGGGGTCTGGCAGCCAAGGTGCCCACCCTGGAGGATGCGGTAGAGCTGGCCAATGGTTTTGCACCGGAACACCTGGAGCTATTAGTTGCTCAACCCGATGCACTGCTGCCCAGCCTTCGCCATGCCGGTGCCATCTTCATTGGCCCTGAAACACCCGAAGCGGTGGGTGATTATTTGGCTGGTCCCAACCACACGCTGCCCACCAGCGGCACCGCCCGTTTTGCTGGTGCCCTTGGGGTGGAAACTTTCATGACCAACACCAGCTTGATCCGTTACACCCAAAAGGCCCTGGCGGCAACAGGGGAACATGTGATGGCCCTAGCTGCCAGTGAGGGTCTGCACAGCCATAGGGAATCCGTGCGCCGCCGTCTGGAGAGGAAGGTTTAAGTGTTCGAGCTAGGCACCAGGGTTCGCACATGAATGTTCTGTTCTTGGGCTTCTCCCACCAGCACCTGGTCCACCATGTTGACAAACAGGCCATTTTCCAACACACCGGGAATCCCATTCAGCTGCCGTTCCAGCTCTGCACCATCACCAATGCCCTCTGGAAACCCCACATCTAGAACAAGGTTGCCTTGATCTGTCACCACTGGACCAGCCTTCCGTTGAGCCATGCGCAGTTCACATGTAGCACCCATGGCTTGGAGACGGCGAGACACCAGGGCCCAGGCCCCAGGTAGCACCTCCACCGGCAAGAGAAAGTCCAGATTCAGGCGCTGCACCAGCTTGCTGGCATCCACAACCACCACAAAGCGGTGGGCAGCTGAAGCCACCAGCTTTTCCTGCACATGGCAGGCCCCACCCCCCTTGATCAGCTGAAAACTGGGATCCACCTCATCGGCCCCATCAATGGCCAAATCAATGGCCTCCACACTGTTGAGATCCACCAAGGGAATCCCCAGCTGGCTGGCTAAAACCTGGCTTTGGAAGGAGGTTGGCACCCCTGTAATGTCCTTCAGGTGCCCTTGGCGCAGCTGCTCTCCCAAAACCTGAATCATGAGGGCTGCCGTGGAACCCGATCCCAAGCCAAGCACCATGCCGCTCTGGATTTCCTCCACCGCCGCTTCAGCAACAGCCTTCTTGATGCGGCTCTGCAGGTTGTCCATGGCCCATGAACAGATGGTGAGACCATAGCAGGGGCCATCTCCTCAACTGGGCATGGCCTCTGGAGTGACTTCCAAGTCTAGTTCCTGGTCTCCACGCTGAATCTGTAATTGCAGGGGCTGACCCACCTGGGATGCTTCCACAACGGCCAATAGCTCCCCTGGTTCATGGACGGGCTGCCGACCAGCCCCCACCACCAGATCACCCCGACGCAGTCCAGCCCGCTCTGCTGGACTGGCCTCAACCACGTTTTGCACCAAGGCCCCATCCCGTTCAGGTAGCTTGAGCAGGGTGTTGGGATCAGCGTTGTGTTGCCTAGCCTGGCGCTGGGTCAGCTGCACCATGCGGATGCCCAAATAGGGGTGGGTGATCTTGCCCTGGCTATCCAGGAGGTTGGCCACTTGCCGTGCCAAATTTATGGGAATGGCAAATCCCAGCCCAGCCCCTGGCCCACTGCGCACCAAGGTGTTGATGCCAATGACCTCACCGGCAGCATTCACCAAGGGACCACCAGAATTGCCAGGATTGATGGCGGCATCGGTTTGGATGAGTTCTAGGCGCTTATTAGAAAATCCCAAACTGGCGATGCTGCGATGTAAATTGCTAACAATGCCCAAGGTGACGGTGCTATCTAGCCCATAGGGATTACCCAGGGCAATGGCCCAATCCCCCACCTCCAGACTGGATGAATCTCCAAGCTGGGCCGCTTGGATGGTGCCACCACCATGGAGGGTGACCAGGGCCAGGTCTGTGATGGCATCACTTCCACTGACAGTGCCTGTTAAGGAGCGCCCATCCATCAATGTCACTTCCACACTGTCAACACCTTCAACCACATGGGCATTGGTGAGTATCAGGGCAGCATTGTTGCCTGGGTCAACGGAAATCACCACCCCTGAACCCTGTCCATGCTGCTGGCGTATGGTGGGCAAATCTCCCAAGGCATCCCGTAATAGGGGGTCCAATAGCATGGGGTCCAAGCCAGTGCTCTGGACACGGCGCTCCGTGTCAATGCGCACCACGGCAGGGGCCACCCGACTCACCGCCGTGGCAACAAAGCTGTGACCATGGACTGGAGCTGTGGCTTGTCCTGTTGTTGCCTCTGCTGCCCCCAAGCCCTCAGCACGGACCAGGAGGGGATGGCTGAAAGCTAGTACCAGCACCAGGCCAAGGGTTAGGACGGAGAAAAGGACAGAAGCCCACCGCTGTCGTCCCAGGGGTGCCATGGCCATAAACCTGGTTGCTTGATCGTACTGAAACACCAGAGGGGACCTTCCTGCTGGTAAAAGTTAGTCAGGGAATCTGCCCCTCTGGGATTCTTTGAGGTTAATCTTCCCCATCCAAAACCCTTATTACTTGGCTGTGCAGTTGGCCATTGGCCTCCAGTTGCAGAAGGCGCCAGCCCGGTGCATGGTCATGGGCACTGGGTTGAGTTGGCCGGATCTGCATGGCTGTGGATGGGCAAGCCATTAGGGGTAAAGCCGCTTTTTGCTCCCATGCCTGGTGCACATGGCCAAACACCACCCCTTTCACTTGGGGGAATTCTTGTAGGAGGTCCAGTAGGCCCTCAGGCTCCCTCAAGGCCATGGAGTCCATGGAAGGACAGCCAATGGCAATGGGTGGATGGTGAAGGGCCACCAAGCATGGACCTGGATGGGCGCCGAGGGTGGCCGCCAGCCAGTCCAACTGTCCGGTGGAGATACGACCATGGGGACAACCGGCCAGATGGGAATCCAAGCCAATGACCAGCCAATTGCCCACGCTCACATGGCAAGGAGCAACAGAGGCATGGGGTCCCAGGCAACTTCTCAAAAAATGGGGCTGGTCATGGTTACCCGCCATGGCCAGCACCGGGCAGCCACAGGTCACCAGTTGATCCCTGAGTAGGCCATAGGCTGCCCAGGTTTCATCCTGGCTCAGATCACCAGTCAGCAGAATCAGGTGGGGACCTGCCATGCGGACAGAGCGCAGGCAACGTTGAAACTGGCCATAGCTGTTTCTGCCCCGGTAGTATCCCTGGGGATCAGCCAACAGATGGGGGTCCGTCAGCTGAGCCACTTTCCATGCTGTAGAAGGTGCCAAAGAAGGTGCCAATAGTTTGGGAGGTTGCTAGTCTTCCTTTACCCTGCCCCTGGCTCAGCTGAACCATCACAGTTTTGGTGCTTCTGGTCCTAGAAATCTGTCCGGTTCGGTGCCTTGGCCCATGCCTTAATTCCCGCAATCCGCAACCATGCTGAAGTAGCCGCCAAACCCCTTGGCCTTGTGGTTTCTAGTGTGGCTATCCATGCCCACAGTCAACCGTTGGCAGTGGTGGTGGCCATCTGCCGTGTGGATGAAGGTGATGTTTCCATTGCTGACTGTCAACGGCTAAGCCGTAGTCTGGAAGTGCTCCTGGACAAAGCCGGTCTCTTCACCACCGCCTTTGTCCTAGAGGTGTCCAGCCCTGGCCTTGGCGAGGATTTGGTCAGTGATCGTGATTTCCAGAGCTTTCGTGGATTTCCTGTGGAGCTCCACCGCCAGCATCAGGGAGATCATGATGTGATCCGTGGCACCTTGATGGGCCGGGATGAGCAAGTGGTCTTGCTGAATCGCAAGGGCCGCATCATCCGGGTCTCCCGTGCTGATGTTTTTCAGGTGCGGCTGACCACCGGCGAGTCCAGCTGAGCTAATCCCCTTAATTTTGTTGATCCACCCTCTGCCATGGCACTCGTAGCCCTTCCGGGCCTGGCGGCCCTGATTGAAAACATCAGTGAAGAGAAAAAACTACCCCCCAATATTGTGGAGCAGGCCCTGCGGGAATCTCTCCTCAAGGGCTATGAGAAGTATCGGCGCACCCAGATGCTGGGAAGTGAGGAGGATCCATTTGATGGAGACTACTTTGCCAACTTCGATGTCTCCCTCAGCCTGGAGGAGGAAGGCTTCCGGGTGCTGGCCAGCAAGATCATCGTGGACCAGGTGGAAAGCCAAGATCATCAGATTGCTCTAAGCCATGTGCAGCAGGTGGCGGAGGATGCCCAGATTGGTGACACGGTGGTGCTGGACGTCACGCCGGAGCGGGATGACTTTGGCCGCATGGCTGCCACCCAAACAAAACAGACACTGGCCCAGCGGCTACGGGACCACCAGCGCCACATGATTCAGGAGGAGTTTGCTGATCTAGACGACCCTGTGCTCACTGCCCGTGTGCTGCGCTTTGAGCGCCAGAGTGTGATCATGGCCGTAAGCTCCGGTCTTGGCCGTCCAGAAGTTGAGGCGGAACTTCCACGACGGGACCAGCTCCCCAACGACAACTATCGCGCCAATGCCACCTTTCGGGTCTTCCTCAAGGAAGTGTCGGAGGTGCCACGGCGGGGACCTCAATTGTTTGTCTCTCGTGCCAATGCTGGTTTGGTGGTCTATCTCTTTGAGAATGAGGTGCCTGAAATTCAGGAGGGATCTGTGCGCATTGTGGCGGTGGCCCGAGAAGCCAACCCACCCACCCGCTCCATTGGCACACGCACCAAAGTTTCTGTAGACAGCACTGAGCGGGAAGTGGACCCGGTGGGAGCCTGCATCGGTGCCCGTGGTTCCCGGATCCAGCAGGTGGTCAATGAGCTGAGAGGGGAAAAAATTGACGTTGTTCGCTGGTCTGCCGATCCTGCCCAATACATTGCCCACTCCTTAAGCCCGGCCAAGGTGGGTCAAGTGCGGTTGGTGGATCCGGATGCTCACCATGCCCATGTGCTTGTTCCACCAGACCAGTTGAGCCTGGCCATCGGTCGTCAGGGGCAAAATGTTCGCCTAGCGGCACGGCTCACAGGCTGGAAGATAGACATCAAAAACTCTGCTGAATATAATCAGGCCAAAGAAGATGCCTCTGTGGCCAAGCTCATTGGCCAGCGGCAGAAGGAGGAAAAAAACCAAGCAGAAACGGAAGCCCGCATCCAGGCAGAACAGGCCATGCGAGCTGAAGAGGATGCCCGTCTGCGGGAGCTTTACCCACAACGGGATGATCTGGCTCGTCAAGCACTTTGGCAGAAACAGCAATGAGCAGGCCACACAAGCCTGTGCTCAGGCGTTGCGTTAGCTGTGCATGTCTAAAAGACCGCACCCAGATGCTGCGCCTAGTGCGGTTGGCCTCCGGGGACATTGGTAGAGATGGGGGTTTTGGTCGCTCCGCCTACGTGTGCCGTTCTGAGGCATGTCTACAAGATGCACGGCGCCGCAAACGTCTTCAGAAAAGCCTGCGGGTCCGCCATAACCCTTTCATTGATGCCGCTCTGGTGGCGGAACTAAACAAAGGGCCTGGCTAGCCATTTCCCTGGGCCAGGGCAACACTCCCATGGGCCACAGCACTGTGGTGTTCTAAGCTCACGCTCCAGATCCATACCCGGAGCCCATGGAATCTCTCCTGTAGGCTCAGATGGTTGTCTTCTGCAAGCCCTTCTCAAAGAAGGGTGCTCAGAGCCAGGGTTTTGGTGAGGTACCCAATCAGGGCTCGCCATTCTGAGGCAAGATGTTCAGTAGCCCTTGCATCACGAGGGTTCGATGGGGCCCACCCTCATCGCTCGTTTGGAGTACGCATGACCAACAGCGGCAAAGTCCGTATCTATGAGCTTTCACGGGACCTTGACCTTGCGTCCCGACGCATTCTTGATGCTGCGGAGCAGTGCTCTATTCCTGTCAAGAGTCACAGCAGCTCCATCAGTCAGGAGGATGCAGAGACCATCAAACACTACCTTGTGACTGAAGGCCATCTGGGCAATGTCAAGCCCGCCCAGAAGGGGAAGGCTACTGCTTCGCGCAAGTCTGGCAAAGCTCAACCAGCGTCCAAACGCAAAGAGACCAAGGGGGCTAGCAAGACCCCCACGGCAAGGTCAAAAGCCAAACTGGCCGCCACAGCGCGACCAAAACCAGCACGAGCAGCCACCGCCAAGAAACCCACCCTTGCTAGTGCCCCATCGGCTGAGACGGTGGAGAGCAAACCAGCCACCAGGGGCCATGGAGCTGCTCAGCCATCCCTTGCCGGCCTCACATCCCATCAACGCCCATCCCATACAACTAGTCAGCCCAGCTCTGGCGATCCCAAGTCAGGTACCGCCACTGCGGTCAAGAAGAGTCCAAGGCGCCCCAGTGTGGTGAGAGTCCAGACAGGGAGTCGCTCTGCCCCTGGGAAAACTGCTGCCAAGGGCGATGGTGGAAGGAAGT
>RKSC01000094.1 GCA_007571085.1 Synechococcus sp. PNGco_S_binSS4 | reverse complement strand
GGGAAGAACTGTGGTCTGGGGAGGGCATGGAACAGATTAAAGGGACAACTTTATCCAGGACTACTTCTGGGAAGCGGGATAGCCACGGAGCAAGCCTGAGTCGATCATCAAGCCAAGGCCAGTGTTGATGACAATCAAGCTAAGGGTGCCCAGCCAAAACCAAGGCTCACCTGAGCCCTTGTTGTTCACCGCTTGGCCAAAGAGACAGAGACCTGCAGGAAGCAGTAACACACCAGCTTGAGCCTTCAGGTACCAAATGAGCTTCCCATTCATAGTCCTGGTGCAACTGGCCCCAGTGTATGGATGGTTTCTCTGTTACGAGAGTCCAAGATCACCGGGTAGAAGGAGGGAATCCCACCCCACAGGCCAAGCACAATAGGGGTTGTTCTGTTTACCCATACCGTGAGCTCTAGGAGCAAGCAAAAGATCTGGAGGGTTCGGCTAGTTCATACTGAACTGGGGTCACGGGTGGTGGAAGCCAGTTGCGAGCAGGAGGGCCAGCTGCTGGCGGTGGCTTTTGGTGAGGCCACCACCACTGAGGTGGCTGAAGATCGGGCCCGGCGCCGGGTCGGCCAGCTTCTTGCTGACACAGGCCACGCCCTGGCAGCCTCTGTGGCTGAACCAGATGAACCATCCGGGGCTGAAGCACCGGAAGCACCCATGGAACCCAGCAGCCCTGCTCAGCCATACTCCCCCCCCCCACCTGCTGTTGTTACCCATGGTGTTGTTACCCATGTGGAGCCACCAGCCCCGGCCGGGATAGGGGACCATAGGGTTTCTGAACCGTCGGATTGGAGTGAAGATTTGGCCCTAGTGGAGCTGCAGTTGCAGCGCTTGGGCTGGGATCAAAATCAGGAGAGTGTGTACCTGGAGCGCTGTTTTGGTTTCCTGGAGCGCAACCACATCACCCGCCACCAAGACTTGCAAACCTACATTGATCTTTTAACAAAGCTCCCTCCCCAGGCTGACCCCTGCACCGCACCCCTGCAAGAGGACCAGGACCAGCAACCACTACCACAGCACCAGCCCATGGAGACACGGCAGCAGCTCATGGAAAATGGCAATGGTCTGCTGGGCCAGTTGGGCTGGACCACCAGTCAAGGCCGAGCCCTGCTGGAGCGCCACTTTGGCCACTCCAGTCGTCAATTTCTGAGGGATGAGCAGCTGATGCAATTCAATCAGCAACTGGAAAGCCTCCTGCTGACCGGTGGAGCTCACCACACCACCGCCACACCTTGATGGAGTCTGCCCCACCTGATCCAGCCATGGCCCCAGGTATCCTCCACTTGGACTGCCCCACTGGCATTGCCGGTGACATGGTGCTGGGGGCACTAGCTGATTTGGGTGTGCCGGAAGCCACCCTGAACAGGCCACTGGAGCAGTTGGGTTTGGCGGATCAGTGCCGCATTGTGATCCAACCCGGCCGCAATGGTGGATTGCGGGGCAGCAAGGCTCAGGTGCAGGTGTTAGTGGACCAGGAGAACCACCGCCATTGGCACCAACTACGCCAGCTGCTGCGGGAGGCGCCACTGGAGGAACCACTCCGGCAAGCTGCCCTGCGGTGTTTTGGTCTTTTGGCACAAGCAGAGGCTCAAGTCCATGGCTGGCCAGTGGATCAAGTGCATTTCCATGAAGTTGGTGCCCTGGATGCCATTGCCGATGTGCTGGGTACCTGCGCAGGTTTTTTGCACCTGGGTGCGGAACAGATCAGCTGCTCACCTCTGCCAACGGGCCATGGCAACGTGACCACAGCCCATGGTGTGTTGCCCATTCCCGCTCCGGCAGTGTTGGAGTTGGCCAGTAGGCACCATGTGCCCCTGGTGAGCTGTAGGGGTTGGCCCCCCGGGGAGTTGGTGACACCCACAGGATTGGCACTGGCCATTACTTGGGTGCAAAGATTTGGGGAGATGCCAGCTCTGGTGCCCCGTGCCGTAGGCATCGGACTGGGTGAGCGCCAACTGGATCGCCCCAATCAACTGCGTTTGATCCTGGCTGATGCCCTGCCAAGGTTTGGGCAGCCCACCCCAGTATTGGAGCCTTCTCAGGAGTGGGTAGTTTTGTTGGGCTGTCAAATTGATGACATGGACGGGGAGGCCATGGCCACCATGCAGGAAAAGGTGCTGGAGGCTGGTGCCCTGGATGCCTGGCTCCAGCCCATTCAAATGAAAAAACAGCGTCCCGGTCACCTGGTGCAGGTGCTGGTGCGACCGGACCAGTTGGAGATGCTACGGCAACTGCTGTGGCGCCATTCCAGCACCTTGGGTCTACGGGAGCAATGGCACCACCGCTGGACCCTACCCCGGCGCCTGGAACAACGGCAAACCCCCTTGGGGCTGGTGGGGATTAAGTGGGTTACCTTGCCAGATGGGAGCAGGCGGGGCAAGGCAGAACATGGGGATCTGGTGTCCATGGCCCAACAGCACCAGCTCCCCCTCCAGGAGGTGCGCCGCCAGGTGCAGCCATTCTTAGAACCTTGATATTGCCTAGGCCATTGCTCAAGACCAGAAAGGGCTTAGGGATCCGGCTGGTGGTCACCATGGTGTGCCTGGGTTGTCTCACCTGGGCCATTGCTCAGCAGGGGCGTCAACTGCTGGAACTGACCCCAAGTGGGGGAGACTGGTGGTTTCTGTTGGCTGGTGTCCTGTTCAGCAGCCTGGCAGTGGCCGTCAATGGTGTGGCTTGGGCAATGCTGTTGCGCTGGCTCCGTTGTCCCCTACCTACGGCTGAGGCGGTGGCCATCTTTACCCAGACCAATGGGCTGAAGTACATTCCAGGTGGGATCTGGCACCTGGTGGGGCGTATCCAGCTGTTGCAGAGCAAGGGCTACAGCTGGGGTCAAGCAATCCTGAGTGTGCTGCTGGATCCCTTGCTGATGGTCATTGCCGCACTGCTGCTCTTACCCCTAGGTGGTTGGCAACAAGGACTAGGGCTGGTAGGACCACTGGCGGTTCTGAGCCTGGTACCGGCCTGGCGGGATCCCCTATTAAAACGCCTGGTCCGCCGTGTCCCAGTTCCCCAAGCCAAGCTGATGGGCGCCACCGCAGGACTCCAGCTGCTAGGCCCATTTCCAGGAGGACCCCTGCTGGGGGAGATGGCATTTGTGCTGGTGCGCTATGTGGGCTTTGCCTTCTGTGCCCATGGGTTTCTTCCCCCAGGGGTACCGCCAGGACCATTGATTGCTGCCTTTGCCCTGGCATGGACAGCAGGTTTGGTGGTTCCAGGTGCACCTGCTGGTTTGGGGGTTTTTGAGCTGGTGCTGGTGCTGCGGCTGGGGGGCCTGGTGCAGGAAGAGTCTGCCCTGCTGGCTACGGCCCTCAGCTACCGGGTGGTGTCCACCATGGGAGATGCCATGGCAGCAGCTGCAGGGGCTGTTCTGGGGAAGCTCCGGGGAAAACCACCTAGGTTGCCAGGCTTTTTGTGCTTTTCATCATGGCAACGGAGGCCACCAGACCAAGGATCAGGATCAGGGCCGCTGGACCCAGGGCTAGATTGAGCCTCTCATCACCTGCATACTGAAACACCCGTACGGAAAGGGTATCGAAGTTCATGGGCCGCAGGGCAAAGGTGAGGGGCAGCTCCTTGATGGTGTCCACAAAAACCAGCAGGGCCCCCACCCGTAGGGGACCAGCCAATAGGGGGAAGTGAATACGCCGTAGGGTTTGCCACCAATTGTGGCCCAGGCTGGTGGAGGCCTCCTCAATGGTGGGGGGAATCCGCTCAAGGGCAGCATCAAATCCACCACGACCCACAGCGATAAAGCGGTCGGTGTAGCCGAGGATCAATAGGGTGAGGGGGGACCAGCCCAGGGGACCCCCCAGCATCAGCAGGCCCAGGGCCAGAACTGTTCCTGGAATGGCATAGCCCATGGAGGCCACAAACACCAGGCGCTGCAAGAGGGGTTGGCGTATCCAGCGCCGTGCAATGGCCAGCACCAGGGCCACGGCAATGGTTAGGACTGCCGCCACCGAGGCCAGGGTGAGGGTATTGAGTGTCAAGACCAGCAGCTCGCCAGGATCTTCCAGGTGACCCTGCCAGCGACGGCTCATCCACAACAGTGGCACACCCAGGCTCAGGAGAGGGGGTAAGGCACAAACCACCTGGGCAGCCACAGCGCGCCAACCCCTTAGGGGCCAAACCAATGCTGTCTCACCATCCCTGCTGTCCAGGGACCAGCGACGGCTACGGCGCCGCAGCCAGCGCTCCATGGTGATAAGGCTTACCACCAGTGCCAATGTGACCAGGGCCATTTGGGCGGAGCTGGTGGGACTGCCCTGTTCCTGCCAACGCTGCAGGATGCCATAGGACAAGGTGGGGATGCCCAATAACTCCACAGCCCCCAGCTCATTGACCACCTCCATGCCACTGAGGGCAATGCCAGCTCCAATGGCGGGCAGAGTAAGAGGCAGGGCCACCCGCAGAAAACTGCCCCAAGGTCCTAGGCCCAGGGTGCGGCAAGCCTCCAACTGCCGCTGACCAAGGCGGGAGAAGCTATCGGTGGTGAGGAGAAACACATAGGGGTAGTTGGCCAGACTGAGCACCACCACTCCCCATCCAAATCCATAGACGCGCCACCCCTGGATGGAAGCCAAGTCCACCAGGGTGGCAGCCAGCAGATAGGCCGGTGTGGCCAGAGGTAAAAGCTGGATGGCCCGCAGAAATTGACGCCCGGGGAAGCAGCAGCAGGCGCTCACCCAGCCGGTGGTCACACCCAGAAGGGTTACACCAAGACCCACCGTGGCCAGCAAGCCCACCGTGCCCCTGAGCTGGCGAGTATTAATCACACCAACACCGATGCCCTCCACAATCCCTTGATCCTCCAGGGCCAGGAGGACCACCATCACCACTGGAGAGAGGGCCAGCCCTGCAATGGCCAGCACCAGGAGAATCAGAACAAGGCGTCCCCGGGTCATTAAATCTCAGGCAAGGCCCACCGCTGCCCCTGAACTGGTACAACACACTTCCAACTGGCGCCGCAATGTGTCCCGGTCAAGTTCTCGGCCAATGAGCACCAGACGGTTGCTACGCCCCATGGCAGGGGGCCAGTCGTCGTCGTCGATGGAAAAGCGTTTGCCGGCCAGATGGAAGAGGTGGCGCCGCTCACTCTGGCGAAACCAAAGAATACCCTTAGCCCGAAACACTGTCTGGGGAAGCTGATAATCCAGAAAGTGCTGAAAAGCGCGCAGGTCTAGGGGCAAATCACTGGAGAAGGAAAGGGATGTGAAACCCTCAATAGCATCAGATTCCTGCTCAGTGGAGCCATGGTGGTGGTGTGCTGAATGGTGGTGATGGTGATGGTGTGCTGAATGGTGATGGTGGTGGTGACTTAAGGCTGGGTTTTCCGTCTCCTCAGCCTGAAAGTGGTGCTCAGAATCAAACAGACCCACGCTCAGGAGTAGTTCCAGAGGAACATTGCCGCGGCGACAAGGAAGGATTCGGGCGTCCGGCTTGATCTGCAGCAGTGAGCGTTCCACGGTCTCCAGCCGTTCCCGACTCACCAGGTCTGTCTTATTGAGAAGCAAAACATCACCGTAGACAATTTGTTTGCGGCCCACATCGACCGTGAGCAGATCTAGGGAAAAGTTCTCCGCGTCCACCAGGGTGATAATGGAATCCAAGCGGCACTGGTCCCGCAGCTCAGTGCTCAAAAAGGTCATGGCCACCGGAAGAGGATCCGCCAGACCTGTGGTTTCCACAATGATGTAGTCCAGTTGCTGGGGTTGCTCCAGTAGCCGATCAATGGCATCCACCAGCTCCCCATTGATGGAGCAGCAGATGCAACCATTGCTCAGTTCCACCATGGTATCGCTGGTGGTTACTACCAGATCATGGTCAATGCCAATTTCACCAAACTCATTGACCAGCACTGCCACTTTTAGCCCCTGCTGGTTGCTGAGGATGTGGTTGAGCAGGGTGGTTTTTCCGGCTCCAAGAAATCCAGTCAAAATAGTGACCGGGATTCCTGCCGTGGGAGTTGTTTCCATGGTCATTTGATGCTCTGTCAGGGTGAGCAGCCCCAATGAAATGGGGGCTTACCCCATGGATATGGCCTCTAGCCTACCTGCCTGCCCAGCTCTGGAGCTGGTTTTCCGGAGCTGGTTTTCCAAGGACTCGGGGTGACCTGTGGCCAGGGCATCTTGATCCCCTATCATTTGCTAAATCTTTCTTTTCATTTTCTGCCCATGGTTAACCCCTGGCGGTCATCTGCCCCCTACCTGATGACTCTGACAACTGCCGTGATGCTTTCTTTCACCGCTGGGGCTCTTGGGCAAGATCAGAATCAGACTCAAGACAACCAGAGTCCCCAGCCCACCAAGGTGCTTGAGTCTGAGGAGAGAGGCTTTAATCCCGCAGCCGTGGAAAACCTGCTGAGCCAGGGGGATGAGGCCAGTGGAGAAGGGGATCTGGAAATGGCGCGCAAACACTACTCTGATGCCCGCAGTGCAGCGCGTACCCTGGTGGGCTTCTACCGGGATTTGAGTGGTGCCTTTCGGGGTTTGGATGCCCGGGTGCCCCGGGAGATGGATCGCAAAGGGCGCCGTTCCATTGAGCTGCAAGCCGAGGCAAATCTTCGCCTCGCTGCCCTCTATCGGCGTCTGGGGCAGCCGGAGGTGGCAGTTCCCCTGCTGGTGGAGGTGATCAAGCTGATGACAGTCACCCATGCTGTGGGTGTGCGGGCCTACCAAGATTTGCTGGAACTGGGCTTTGCAGAAACCACATACAACGGACCCAGCTAAGATCAGGACTGTCCCTTGCTCACCATGGTTACTCCAGCTGCTGTTGAGGCTGCCATCTGTGCAGCCCTTCCAGATGCCCATGTCACCATCGAGGATCTCACGGGTTCTGGAGATCATTTACAGGTATCTGTCAGGTCAGCAGCATTTACCGGTCTCTCCCGGGTGCGTCAGCATCAACTTGTTTATGGTGCTCTCAGGAATGAGTTTGCCAGCGAAGCCATTCATGCCTTGGCGCTGACCACGGCAGAGCCTACCCAAAAGGTAACCGGCTAAAGCTGAATCCCATCTTCCCGACAATCTCTGCCCCTCTCCTTTTTAATTTCCCTTGCCCTTTTCTCCTTTTCAGTCCATGGATTCTGCACTGAAGCAACGCATTACAGAGCTGATTACCAGCAGTCCCATCTTTGTGTTCATGAAGGGGAGCAAACTGATGCCCCAGTGTGGCTTTTCCAACAATGTGGTGCAAATTCTGAATGCTATTGGTGTTCCCTATGAAACATTTGATGTGCTCTCAGATCCAGAGATTCGCCAAGGTATTAAAGACTATGCAGACTGGCCAACCATTCCCCAGGTCTATCTCAAGGGTGAATTCCTTGGTGGCAGTGACATTCTCATTGAGATGTACAACTCTGGTGAACTGCGAGAGACCCTGACAGTGGCCCTAGCCTCCTGAGGCCAGCGGCGGTCTTTGGAAATGAGAGGGACTCACCACAAGAGTTCCTCCTAGGGGGTGGGGCAATAGAGGGGATGGTCATGGTTTTGGGGCCAAATCGCACTGGAAGGATCCATAATCCAGCGGTCAATCAGCTCTTCTAGTCGCTGCTGGGGTATGGGATGCAGCTGCTGGCTTCGGCGTAAACAGTGCAGGTAGCCATCTGCATAGAGGCGTAGATCGGGGGGATGACAACCCCGGGCAGCCAAGTCATGGCAAGCATCGCAGAGGGCCTGGAAATGACGGATGGCATCGGGATCGTGAAGGGCCGTCATCGGTACTGTGGAGCGGAAGGATCAGAAGATTCAAAGAGGGGGAGGCAGAAGGGGTGAGCTCGTTTACGAAAACCAACTTTAGCCCCATTCTATGGGATGGGAAGGGCTTTCAAGCCTCAGCTGTGGAATTAGGTTAACCCTACTTGCTAAACTGGCTTGCAGTCCAACCTTGGCACAGTCGAGCGCACCCCCAAACCCATAGCTTCGCCAGCTCGCATTCTTGTGGTAGAGGCCCACCCAGGACTGCGGGTTGTGCTTGCCCAGCGTCTACGACAGGACGGTCACCTAACTGCTGGGGTATCCACTGCCCGCCAGGCCATGGAGGTCTGTGCCAATGAGAAACCTGACCTGGTTGTCACTACCGAGCTCTTAGAAGATACCACCGGCTTGCATCTTGCCCAGACCATTGGCTGCAGTGTTTTGGTTCTCACAGCCCGCACCGCCACGGAGGTAACCGTGGGCTTGCTGGATGCTGGTGCTGATGATGTGCTGTGCAAACCATTTGGCTTAGAGGAGCTGGCTGCCCGTTGCCGGGCCCTATTGCGGCGAGGTAGTAGCTTGAAGGAACGGGTCAGTGTGGGGCCTTTACATGTGCACCTACTGTTAAGACAGGTGACCCTGGGAAGTGATCCCGTAGACCTGAGTCCGCGGGAGTTTGCCCTGCTCTGTGCTTTGCTGATGCCCCCTGGTGTGATCCGAAGCCGCCAGGAGCTGCTGGGCATGGCATGGCCTTCCCGTAGTGGTGGCCCCCGCTCTGTGGATACCCAAGTACTGACCCTGCGGCGGAAGTTGGAGCAGGCAGGCTTGCGAGGAGAAGGGGGCATCATTCAGACCGTAAGGCAGCAGGGGTATCGGTTTAGCCTCCATGGACTCAGGCAACATGTGGGGGAGCCTGAACCCCAGTCCGCTGGCACAACCACTGATATTTGACTGGCGCCGGCTCCATGGGATTACTTGATTAGCATTCTCAATAGTTGCCCGCCCTTCCGATGCATTCAGGGGCCCTTTCTCTCCAGGAACCTGCCACGGTTTCAGGCTGTACCCAGCTTGCTGGGCTTCTTGCAGGCACATCTGTGGTGGTGGTCTGCGGTAATCAGTCCGTTCTCAGTCTTGTGTTTATTGCTGGTGTTGTGCTATTTCCCAAAGCCCTTCCCCTGGGTTTATCCACCTGTGCAACCCATGGCCTGGCTCTAATTCGCTCCCGCCAGCCCCAGCTGCTTGTTTGCATTGAACCCCTAGTTGAGGGAGACACCATGGCTCTCATCTGCCAAGCCAAAAACCTGCTAGCAGCACCCAAAGTCCTGCTGATTTGCAACTCTTCTGATTCTCGATTATTTAGAAAAGCAGTGGAGGTGCCCTGTGAGGGCATCCTTGACACCCGATCAGCGGATGCTGCCACCATCCTTCAAGTCTTGCAGGTGGTTCTGGATGGGGGAACCTACAGGGATCCTTCAGTGGTTGGGGGTTTACACAACAGGAATCGCTGCCCCTGGTCCCAGGAGCGCCTCAGCCTCACGGCCCGGGAGCGGCAAGTGCTTCAACTGATTGTTCAAGGCCACTCCAATCGGGAAATCAGCCAGAAACTCCACCTGGGCCTCAGCACCGTTAAAACCCATGTGGCCCAGTTGCTGGACAAAATGGAGGTGCGTGACCGTACCCAAGCAGCGGTTCAAGCCATTGCCCTAAAGCTGGTGCCTTGGCCATGAAGAGTTGGCCATGAAGAAGAGGGGGGAGCCTCCCCCTCCCCATGGCTTAATTTCCTACACAGGGATAAAATACTGTTACACTCTGAGCAATGACCGGAGCCCATTGGACGAACTCACTGCAACCAACCTCTCTTTTTTCCTTGGGGCTGCTGCGCTGGCCCTCTTTTTTGTGGGGGACGGCTTTTTTAATGACGATGATGATGACTCCTCAGATGGGGGACTAATGCAGCCCGTTGCTGCTAGCAGCTGAGCCCCTCTGGTTACAGTGCCTGAACAACACCTTCCCCACTAGGAGGAAACCCACCACCACCAGAAGGCACCTTCAGTCCTTCCAGGACAACTGTCTCCGCAATCCTGTACTGGCGATCCCGTCTGGTGCCCAGACCATCTGTGCCCAGGTCTCTTAGCTCCTCCACTGAGAGTTCAGAGGCCACATCCGGCTCGATCCCTTCCTTGTGAATGTCCCGGCCATTGGGTGTTAGGTATTTAGAAATGGTCACTGTCATGCCAGAGCCATCAGAGAGAGACCGGACAGATTGCACCAGCCCCTTGCCAAAGGTCTTCTCCCCCACAAGTTGCCCTCGTCGGTTGTCCTGAATGGCACCAGAGAAGATTTCACTGGCACTGGCACTCACCTCATTGACCAAGATCACCATCGGGTCATCTGTGAGGGCCTGATGCCGTGTAAAACGCCTGCTCTGGGAACGCTCACTCTCAATGCTCACAATGGGGATGCCAGGCTCCAGCCACTGGTCACTGATGTCCAAGCTGGCTTCCAAGAGGCCGCCGGGGTTAAAGCGCAGATCCAACACATAGGCATCCACCCCCTTGGTCTCCATGTCCTGCACCACCTTGGACATGTCTGTTGCAGCATTGGCGCTGAACTGCTTAAGGCGGATGTAGCCAACCTGGATGCCGGTGGGGGTTGTATTGATGCGGCTCACAACTGGATTGATGCTGATGCGGTCTCGGATGATCACCAGGTCAAAGGTCTCCCCATCCCGCTCAATGGTGAGGGTGACAGGGGAGCCAATGGGACCCCGGATCAGTCGCACCGCTTCGGCTGAACTCATTCCCCGGGCATCCTCACCGTCAATGCCCACAATGTGATCACTGGCCTGCACCCCAGCCGCCGCGGCCGGACCATCCTCAATGGGGGTCACCACTGTCAACAGCTGGGTCTCCTCATCAAAGCTGAGCTGGATGCCCACCCCCGTGAGCTCACCGGTGGTATCAATGCGTAGCTCCTTGAACTCCTCAGGATCCATGAAACGGGTGTAGGGGTCATCTAGGGTGAGCAACATGCCCCTGATGGCCTCATAGGCTTCTTTTTTGGTGCTGTAGGTTTTGGAGAGGAGATCCTTGCGCAACTGGCGCCAACTCTCCCTGTCATATGCCCCGGCAGAGTCCAGGTAGTTGCGATAAATGATCTGCCATGCTTCATCAATGACTTCCTTGGGGCTATCGGTAATGAGGGCAGCCAAACTGCGGCTTCCCCCTAAAGCACCGCTCAAAATCAACACCGTACTGGCCCCGCAGAAGGCCAGTACACGCTTTAGCCATAGGGAGGTGGGAGACATCATCAGTTGGCAACTCCAGCAAGGATCGGTGTGAGGCCTGTTGAGGCTATTTGAGAAAAGACCTTTCAGCTTGTATTGCCTCTTAAGTTCTCCAGCCACTGCAAAAGGGCTGGATTGAAGTGTTGGGGTTGTTCGTCATGGGGGCAGTGGCCAGCATCCAAAATTACTTCAGCGGCATTCGGTGCCGCCCCATGAAACAACTCCAACCGGGGGATGGGGTTTATCCAGGGATCATAACGGCCCCAGCAAAACAGCAGGGGGGCACGCAACTGGGCGAACCACTCATCCACTGGACTATGGGGTGGCATGGTGAGGATGTTGGAAAACACAGCGAAGGCCCCCGGTTCTAAGGCGGGGCGGCGAATGGCCTCCACCAGGGCCTCGTCCACATTGGTTTGATCCACATAAACCTTCCGCAGCTGGTTGCGAATGATCTTGGCTCGCCGTAGCCTCTCAAAGAGCAGCCTCTGGAAGATCCGATTTTTGAATAGGGTCAAGCCAATGGCTTTGAGGCCACTGCTGGTCCAGGAGGGGTTGCCCTGCTCACAACGGAATCGCCCCATGGGATTGAGCAAAACCACGCCAGCAGCGGCGCTGGGTTGAGTAGCCGCTGCCCGAAGGGCCACATATCCCCCCAAAGAATTGCCCACAAACACCGCAGGCCGTCCCACCCGCTCCCCGGTGTAGGCCAACAGCTGGTCCTGCCAAAACTCAGTATCCAGAGGCAATTTGGTGGGCTTGGCACTGCGGCCAAAACCCAGTAGGTCCAGGGCATGAACCTCATGGTGTTGAGCGAGGCAGGGAATGTTGTGGCGCCAATGGTCAGTGCTGGCACCAAAGCCATGAATCAACACCACAGCTAGGCCCGTTGCCGTTGGGTCAGGCTTTTGATGGGGTGTGGCCCTTAGGCAGTGGATGGAATGCCCTTGAAAGTCCCAGTGGCTACTGGCCACATTGATGGGCCCTGCCGCCGCTGCACCAGAAGTCCCTGGAGATTTTGGCAACACCTCAGAAGGCTGGGAATTAACAATTGCCATGGCGTGCAGCGGAGAGAGGGAACGGGGAAAGCCTCTAAGACAAAGCCTCTAAGACGAGGTGGTGCCTGCCAATTCAGGATTACCCCCCTCCGTGGTGGTGGGGAGCACCAGGCGCAGCAGCAGGGGAGCCAGGAAGGTGGTACCAATCACCATCAGCAGAATGGCTGCTTCCAAGCTGTCCGTAAGAATATGGGTGCTGCCACCTAGGGCTAGAAACACCAGGCCCACTTCCCCCCGGGGCATCATGCCCAGACCCACGGCCATGCGGTTGGTTTTCTCTTGACTCCAGTAGGCCCATCCGCTGGCCACCTTGCCCAGGATGGCCACGATGAGCAAGAAACCAGCCATGACTAGACCATCCCGGTTGCCCGGATCAAAGGGATTGATCACTGAAAAGTCAAAGCCAGTGCCGATCATCACAAAGAAGAGGGTGGCAAAGAGAGCCACGATGGGCTCGGTCAGGGCTGTGAGCTCATGGACATGCTTGGAATTGCTCAACACCAAACCTGCGGCAAAGGCCCCAAGCACAGCTTCTAGGCCAATGGCTGTGGCCATAAAACAACCCAGGGCCAGCACGAGAAAACCACAGACAATTTTCTCCCCTGGGGCCTCTAGAGCATCCACCAGCCGGTCAAACCAGGGGGCAGCAGTGCGGCTCAGGAATAGGGAAACGGTCACAAACCCAATGGCGGCAATCAGCAGCTTGATGATGGGAGCGGCAGCCAAAGAGCCCCCGGTGGCCAGCTTGGCCACCACTGCGAGGATCACAATGCCCAAAATATCGTCCAACACCGCAGCGCCGATCACGGTTTGACCCTCGCTGGTTTTCAAGTACTTGAGCTCCCCAAACACCTTGGCAGTAATGCCGATGCTTGTGGCTGTCATGGCCGCGCCTGCAAAGATGGCCGGAATCAGGTCAACCTCAAATAGGTATATGAGCCCCAGGGTGCCCCCTGCAAAGGGGAGAATGACCCCCACAGCGGCCACGCTCAAGGCCCGATCACCCACCTTGAGCAGCTGCTTCAAGTCGCTCTCCAGGCCTGTGAGAAACAAAAGAGCGTAAAGGCCCACCTGGGAAAAGCTGGCCAACTTGACGGAGGTTTCCCCGTAGATGGTGTCCACCACGTCTTGGGGCACAGAAGAGAGCCCACTGATCAGGTGCAGCAGATTGGCGCTGATGTTCCCCTGCAACTCGGGTGGGAGCACCAAATGGAGACCAGAGGCCCCAATGATGACACCAGCCACCAATTCCCCTATCAAGGTGGGCAGGTTAAGGCGCACTAAAACCTCAGCCAGGAGACGGGCCACCAGAAAAATCACCACAAACTCTGCGGCACCCAGAAGGGTTTCCGCCGATTCCATGTCGTGGGCACTCACCTGCAATAGGGGCAGGGGGGGCACCCAAGACAGGGCCTGAGCCATGGTCGTCATGATGGGCAAAGTCAGGGAAACCGCTGATCATTAGTGAATAACACTAGGGCCTAAATTCATATCTGTGTCTGGGTGTCTGGGTGGTTCAGCCCATGGGATGGCCTGGGTTGGGGTGGGATTTAGAAAGCTTTGAGAGTGCTTAACAACTCTCTCCTCTGTGCCAGCTAGGCTCAAGGGTGTGAGTTTAGGTGGCCTGCCTGCTCCGTGTCTTCTCAGCAATGACCAACCCTACGCCTGCAGAGTTTCGTCTCCCCACACCTGGGTGCTACGCAGATCCTGAACGCAGCGGCCTCAAAGCCAGTGAGCTGTTTGACGGCATGACCGAGCACCTGTTTTTCACCCTCGGCAAGCTGGCACCCAGCGCCACCAAGCACGACCTTTACATGGCCCTCAGCTATGCGGTGCGGGACCGGCTCATGACCCGCTATCTGGTGGGGAAGGAAGCCCTGCGAGAGACACCCCGCAAGACCGTGGCCTATCTCTCAGCAGAGTTCCTCATCGGTCCCCAGTTGGGGAACAACCTGGTCATGTTGGGCATTGAAGAAGCCGCCGCCCGGGCTTTACAAGAGTTCGGCATCCAGAACATGGACGCGGTTTTGGAAATGGAGGAGGAGCCTGGCCTGGGCAATGGTGGCCTGGGCCGGCTGGCTGCCTGCTACATGGAATCTCTGGCCAGCTTGCAAGTGCCGGCGGTGGGCTATGGCATCCGCTACGAATTCGGCATCTTTGATCAGCTGATCCGGGATGGCTGGCAGGTGGAGATCACGGATAAGTGGCTAAAGGCTGGCTGGCCATGGGAACTGCCCCAACCGGACGAGGCCTGTGTTGTGGGCTTTGGTGGTCACACGGAGAGCTATACCGATGAAAAGGGCCGCTACCGTTGCCGCTGGGTGCCGGCTGAATACGCCATCGGCATTCCCCACGATGTGCCAGTACTGGGATACCAGGTGAACACCTGTAACCGTCTCCGTCTCTGGCGTGCGGATGCCACGGAAAGTTTTGATTTCTATGCCTTTAACATCGGCGACTACTATGGGGCCGTTGAGGAAAAAGTGGGCTCAGAAACCCTCTCCAAGGTGCTTTATCCCAATGATGGCACCGACGAGGGTCGGCGTTTGCGCCTCAAGCAGCAGCACTTTTTTGTGAGCTGCTCCCTGCAAGATATGCTGCGATCCTTTGAGAAGCGGAAAATTCCACTGGAGGAGTTTCCTCAACATTGGGCCATTCAGATGAATGACACCCACCCGGCCATTGCCGTGGCGGAGCTGATGCGCTTGCTCATTGATGAGAAAAATCTCTCATGGGATGGGGCTTGGAGTATTACCAGCCGCTGTCTAGCCTACACCAACCATACCCTTCTTCCCGAAGCTCTGGAGAAATGGGATCTACCATTATTTGCCTCTCTCTTACCTCGCCATCTGGAACTCATCTATGAAATCAACCGACGCTTTCTCCAGCAAGTGCGTCTGCGCTATCCAGGTGATCATCACATCCTAAGGACTCTCTCCATTATTGATGAGGATGGGAATAAAGCAGTGCGTATGGCCCACTTGGCCACCATTGGCTCTCATCATGTCAATGGTGTGGCAGCGCTCCATAGCAAGCTGGTAAAAACTAATTTAATGCCAGAATTTGCAGCCCTCTGGCCAGAAAAGTTCACCAACGTGACCAATGGTGTCACCCCCAGGCGCTGGCTGGCTTTAGCCAACCCCAAGCTGCGGGAACTGCTCAGCGAAGCCATTGGCCAAACATGGATTCAAGACTTAGACCAGCTGAGCCAGTTGGAAAAATTCCAGCATGACCAAGGCTTTTTGGAGCGCTGGGAGGAAACCCACCTGGCCGCCAAACGGCAGCTGTCAAATATCATTCATCGTCGCACCGGCGTGCTGGTGGATCCCACATCCTTATTTGATGTGCAAGTTAAGCGAATTCACGAATACAAACGGCAACATCTCAACGCCCTTCAAGTAGCAGCCCAATATGTGCGCATCAAGGAAGGCTATGCCGACCAAATACCATCCCGTACAGTGTTATTTGGTGGTAAGGCGGCACCAGGATATTATATGGCAAAGCTGATGATTCGCTTTATTAATGGCATTGCAGAAACTATTAACTCTGATCCGGATATGGATGGCCGCCTGCGTGTTCTATTTTTGCCAGACTACAATGTCACCCTGGGGCAACGCATCTATCCAGCTTCAGACCTTTCTGAGCAAATCTCTACTGCGGGTAAGGAAGCTTCCGGCACAGGTAACATGAAGTTTGCCCTCAATGGCTCCCTCACCATAGGTACTCTTGATGGGGCAAATCTAGAGATTCGTGACCGGGTGGGTGAGGAGAATTTCTTCCTCTTTGGCTACACTGAGACACAACTCAAAGAGCTTCATAAAAATAGCTACCGCCCCTGGGAAGTCATGGCCGGTAATCCTTTGCTACAGCAGGTGGTGAATCTTGTGGATCAGGGACACTTCAGCAATGGTGATCGAGAGATCTTCCAACCCTTGCTCCATAACCTGACCAGCTCCGATCCATTTTTTGTCTTTGCTGATTTTGAGGATTACATGCGCGCCCAAGATGATGTTAACCAGGCCTGGTTGGATCGCCCCCATTGGAACCGCATGTCCTTGCTCAATACTGCTCGCAATGGCTTCTTCTCTTCAGATCGCTCTGTTCGGGAGTATTGTGAAAATATCTGGAAAGCCAAGCCCTTTCCCGTAGACGTGAAGTGCGAGTTGCCCAATATGTCCCCATAGGGGCTATTAACATTAAGCATAGCTCTTGCTCTTGCGCTTCAGCCACAGGCAGACAAGAGCAGGGCTTCCTGCACGGCTTCCCAGGCTTGCTCAATGTCTGCCCATGTGGTGCCACGGCCTAGGCCAAACCGCAGGGATGCTGCAGCCTCTGCAGAGCTGCGCCCTAGGGACTGCAACACATGGGAAGGCTTACCGGTGGCACTGCTACATGAGGAGCCACTGCTGAGGGCAACACGGCGCCGTAGCTGGCTGTGGAGGCGCCCACCATCCACACCCCGGACCGTCACATTTAAGGTGTGGGGCAGGCTATGGGTGGAGCAGCCATTGCGCACCAGCTCCACCCCTGGGGGAAGGTTCAAACCATTCAAGCCCTGCCACAGCTTCTCCCGCAGGGCCCGGAGGTGTTGGGCCCGCTCCTGCTGATCTTGGAGAGCCAGCTCCAGTGCCTTGGCCAATCCCACAATGAGAGGGGGGCTGAGGCTGCCGCTGCGATAACCCCCTTCCTGACCACCACCGTGCACCTGGGGAGCTAGAGCCAGTCCTTTGCGCACCACCAAAGCACCAACACCCTTCGGGCCATAAAACTTATGGCCACTTAAGGACATCAGATCAATGCCCCAACCCTCCAGATCCAGGGGCACATGGCCACAGGCCTGGGCAGCATCACAGTGGTAAGCAATCTGTCGCTGACGGCAAAGATTCCCAATGGCCTCCACATCTTGGAGCACCCCAATTTCATTGTTGGCTGCCATCACACTAACCAACACCGTATCGGGTCTTAGGGCCCCAGCCAAGGCTGCCAACTCCAGACGCCCATCAGGCTGCACCGGCAACACCGTCAGCTGAAAACCCAACCGCTCCAGATAACGGCAAGGCTCCAACACAGAGGCATGTTCTGTGACCACTGTGACCAGGTGGCGCCCATGGCCTAGGCGCTGCTCAGAGAGTCCCTTAATGGCAAGATTATTGGCTTCCGTGGCCCCACTGGTGAAAATCACTTGGGATGGTGTCACACCAAGGACATCCGCCATGGTCTGCCGCCCTTGGTCCACCGCCACTGCTGCTGCCAAGCCCGGCCGGTGCCCCCGTTGAGAGGGGTTAGCAAAGTGCTCACTCCAGTAAGGCGCCATGGCCTCCACCACGGCAGCATCACAGGGGGTGGTGGCATTGTGATCCAAGTAAGGGATAGGGGGATGCACAATAAAACAAGCCAGAGAGGTGGGTGCTCAGCGCAGCTTACAAGCAGTGCAGCTTACAAGTAGTAGGTCTTACAAGCAGTGTGACCACAAGCAATAGATCTGCATCTGAGGCTGGGCGGAAGAACCATGGGGTGCGTGGAATCCACAGGACTCTTCAGGGAAGGGTTATCCCATATTTTCAGGTGCTAACATATTAGGTCTAAAAACCATAGGTCTAAAAGGCAGCTACAGGCTCATTTTAGTTCCTCTGCCCCTCTGGATTTAGGGTTTGTGGGGGGTTTGCTTTTAAGGCAGGCCATAGGCATCACTTAATTATATCACTTAATTCACTTAATTCACTTAATTAAAAGCACCCTAATTCTAGGTTTTCAAGGGATTGGAGAAGCTATAATAGTTAATTGATTGCCCTTTATTCTTCAGGGTTACTATTCAGTCGGCTGGGGCTCCTAAGGTGGACCGAGGCCTTGAGAGGGTTATCCTTACAAGGATTGTTCTTGCAGGAAGCAATTAACCTATGTTTCATATTGATGGCCAAGATTTCCATAACTTAGGCCCAGAATGTTCAGCCGGGCAAAATCCCTGTCTACTTGGTCCATGCCTTGGCTGAGAAACTCTACCTGAGCAATCCTGAGCAATGGTGAGCCAGGTCAAAACTTCTTAGCCATAGACCACAGGTGCCTATTACCCATGGCAGCCAAGGACCATCGGAGCCGGCAAGATGGGGGAGCATTGACTGAGACTGGTGAACGACGAGAAGCTTCAGCAGCCCTGCTGGCCTAACCTGCTGGAGCAGCTGCTGAGGCGAGAACCACAACCATTGCAGCACCAGCAGGCCAAGGCACTGATGCTGGCCTGGCTACAGGGGGAACTCACACCAGTGCAGACCGGGGCATTTTTGGCAGCTCTGCGCTGTCGCGGTCTCCAGGGAACGGAGCTGGCGGCCATGGCCCAGGTGCTGCAGGGGGCGGCCCTATCTCCCAACTTGCCCTTGCCGTCACCATTGCAGGATGAGTTGCTGGATACCTGTGGCACCGGAGGGGATGGAGCAAACACGTTCAATATCTCCACAGCTGTGGCTGTGACAGCAGCAGCCTGCGGGGTTCCTGTGGCCAAACACGGCAACAGGAGTGCCTCTGGCAAAGTGGGCTCAGCTGATGTATTGGAAGCCCTAGGGGTAAACCTGAAGGCTCCACCAGAAGCTAGCCTCAAAGCCCTAGAGCAGGTGGGGCTCTGTTTCCTTTTTGCTCCAGGATGGCATCCTGCCCTGGCTGGAATGGCACCTCTGCGGCGCAGCTTAGGGGTGCGGACAGTGTTTAATCTTCTGGGACCCTTGGTGAATCCCCTCAAACCTGCCTACCAGGTGCTAGGTGTTGCAGATGCCGCCCTCTTACAACCCATGGCCACAGCCTTGGCACAGCTGGGGGTGCGCCGTGCCATTGTGGTCCATGGCCATGGAGGACTGGATGAAGCGGACCTGACGGGACCCAGCCCTGTGGTTCATGTGGTTGCAGCAGATGCAGATGAGCCCACAATTGTGGAGGATATGGTGGAACCCATCCAATTGGGTCTGGAACCTGCCCCTCTCACAGCCCTGGGGGGAGGGGATCTTGCCAATAGCGCAGCTATCCTGCGTCAGGTGCTGGAGGGCCATGGCACCATGGCCCAGCAGCAGGTGGTGGCCCTCAACACGGGCCTGGCCCTACTGGCGGCAGAGCGCTGTTCCAGCCTGGAGGATGGCATTCAGCAAGCTAGCCAAACCATGGCCAGTGGTCAGCCCTGGAAAACCTTGCAGGGGTTGATCCAGATTTTAGATGCCCCTTGTTAACTCTTGAAAGCTGGACCATCCATGAACAATCAACGGGATGCCCTGGTGGTGCTGGCTGATGGCTGGCTGATGGCTGGCTGGGGTTTTGGGGCAAAGACCACTGCCATTGGGGAAGTGGTCTTCAACACAGGTATGACCGGCTATCAGGAGGTGATTACGGATCCCAGCTATGGGGGACAGCTCATCACCTTCACCTATCCCGAGCTGGGGAACACCGGCATCAATGACCAGGACTATGAATCCCAGGGACCCGCTGCACGGGGAGTGATTTGCCGTCAGGTCTCACCCATTGCCAGCAGCTGGCGCCAGCAGTATGACCTGGGTGACTGGCTGCACCGCCACGGGGTAGTAGGAATCCGTGGCCTGGATACCCGGGCCCTGGTGCGCCATCTGCGGGAGCAAGGTGCCATGAATGGGGCCATCAGCTGGGATGGCACATCTGCTGCAGAGCTGCTACATGCTGTGCGGTCTGCCCCTTCCATGGAGGGTTTGGATTTGACCAGCACCGTCAGCACACCAACCCCCTTCCAGTGGAATCATCCCCCTGAAGCATCCCTAGATCCCCGTCTACAGCCCAGCTGCGGAGCCAACTATCGTGTTGTGGCCATTGATTTTGGCATCAAGCGAGGCATCTTGCAGCGGCTGAGTAGCCATGGCTGTGCCGTCACTGTGTTGCCTTCTACAGCAGACTATGACCAGGTGATGGCCTACGAGCCGGAAGGGATCTTCCTCTCCAATGGGCCCGGTGACCCGGCTGCGGTGCACAGCGGTATTGCCCTAACCCGGCGCCTGCTCCAGCAGGAGCGACCTGTTTTTGGCATTTGCCTGGGCTGCCAAATCATTGCCCTGGCCCTTGGTGCCCAAACCTTTAAGCTTACCTATGGCCACCGTGGCCTCAATCATCCCTGCGGTGGGGCGGGACGGGTGGAGATTACCAGCCAGAACCATGGATTTGCCATTGACCCCAACACCTTGCCCCCTGGGGTTCAAGTGCACAGACATAATCTGAATGATTCTACAGTTGCTGGTTTGGAATTGGAAGGGCGGCCCATCTTTGGGATTCAGTACCACCCAGAAGCCAGTCCCGGTCCCCATGACGCTGACCACCACTTCAACCGTTTTACGGCATTCATGGAGAAGGGTCGTCAATGTTGCCCAGGTTCCCCAGTTCTTTCCCCTTGTTCTCCTCAGCCCTAAGCCATGCCACAACCTGCCTCGTCCCGTGGTTCCCATGGACGCCCTAAGGGCCGAAAGGGTGGCCGTCCAAACCATGGGGAGCGCCGTTGGCAAAGCCCGATGGAGCACCATCCACAGCACTCAGATGGCCGGCCACCACGAAGGAAGGAGGACCACACCAGAGCTGATGGCCCCAGTCCTTCCCGTTGGGATCAAAAGCCCAATCGCCAGCAGCGCCCAATCCGCAAGGGATGGAAATCCCAAGAGCAGCATGGTGAGGGTGGTCACCGTAGGGGGTGGAGGTTCCAAGAGCCAGATGGCCGGGGTGAGCGCCCCAGGCCATGGAAGCCCCAGGGGCCCGATAGTGGCAGGCATGGCAATAGGTATGGGGACCGCCGTAGACCAGGCCGTCACCCTCAAGACAGGTCATTCCACAGCCACGGGGACGATCCCAGCACTGGTGAGTCATTTTCCTTAGGGGAGACTGCTCCAACCCCAGCAGACCTGGTGTGGGGCCGCCATGCTGCGGAAGCTGTGCTCCACAGTGAACGGCCAATTCATCGGGTGTGGTGCACAGGGGAGCTGCGCTTTAGTACCCGGTTTATGGAGGTGCTACGGGAGGCCAAGGCAGCTGGTGTGGTGGTGGAAGAGGTGAGCTGGGCCCGCCTGGCTCAGCTCTGTGATGGTGCAGTTCATCAAGGCATCGTGCTGCAAACCGCTGCGGCCAGCAGTGTGACCCTGCACCACTTGATAGATCAGTGTGCCCAGAGCCCGGAATCCCCTCTGCTGGTGGCAGTTGATGGCATCACCGACCCCAACAATCTAGGTGCTGTGGCCCGGGCCACAGAAGCCTTTGGTGGCCATGGCATGGTGGTGCCCCAGCGGCGCAATGCTGGTCTCACCGGCAGTGTGGCCAAGGTGGCTGCTGGTGCCCTGGAGCATCTGCCCGTAGCTCGAGTGGTGAACCTGAACCGGTCCCTAGAGCAGCTGAAGCAGGCGGGCTACAGGGTTGTGGGCTTAGCCAGTGATGGTGGGCACTGTGTTGTTGAGATTCCAGCTGGCGAACCACTGGTGGTGGTGATGGGCTCCGAAGGCTCTGGGCTCTCACACCTCACCCGCCAGCATTGTGACCAGGTGCTCAGAATTCCCCTACGTGGCCAGACCCCACACCTGAATGCTGCTGTGGCCTGCGGAGTGGTGTTGTATGAAATTGCGCGCCAGCGCTGGCTTGGCCAATTGCGGGGATCCATGCCAACCCCACCCATGCCCAAACGGCTTCCCCCAGTGGCTGAACACCATGAACCTGAGGCTGGGCAAGAGCCTGAGCCTGAGCCAGTGCCATCCCCATTGATAGGGGAGGAGCCTCAATTGACAGGGGAGGAGGGGCATGCCCAACCCATTGCCCCTACAGGGGAGGAGCCGGCCCATGGGGAGCCAGCCTCAGTGGCACCCACCAGCAAACCAGCAACTCAGAAATCAGAGGTGGTCTGGTCTGACGGCCCGGCTGGAGCTGACATCCGCTTTACAGAACACATTTCCCTTTGAAGCAGTGGGCAAGCATGGAGAAAGTTGCCAGAATGACCTAGAGCTCGGTTGAGCGTTCAATGTTCAGGTGGATCGTTGCCCTTGCAGCCAATGTGGTGGGGCTGGCCTGGTGGGCCAAGGTGCATAGCGAGGATCCAGAAATCACCTATTGGTTGGGGCCTTTTCTGAGGAGAAGGCATCTGGAAAGCAATCTCCTCCTATTCCTGAGGGACTTACAGCTGGAAGGAGCCCAAGAACTCACCACAGAGCGGCTACGCCGCCGCCGCTCAGAGCCCCTCACCTATCTGGGTCATGACTAAGCCCTGGAGGGGAAGTGCGGTGCCCCCCAGCCTGTTGCACTGGCCCAAGGCTGTGGCCAAGGGAACCTAATCCTGGCTGGAGATAGCCCATCATCAGGAAAGGGGTAGGGGGTGAGGGTTGTGGTGCTCAATCCCTAGAGTCCGGGAGACCCATCTAGCAAACGATCCAGCTTGTGGCCCATGGTCTTCATGTCATCTCTTAAACTTTGCGCCTCTTCCCGCTGTCTGGCCTCGCTGGCTTGCAGTTCCTCCCGCAGCAGGGCTACACTGGCCAGTATGTCTGCTTTCCGGCCAGAATCTTTGTGGCCAGTGCCCTTCTGCATAATAGCGAGTGCCGCAAGCCATATACCACCCAAGGGGATTAGCAGGGGCAAGACATCTAAGAGAGCAACCATGAGGGAAGGGCTGGAGATGGAGATTCCATTATACTAACAACACCCATATGTGCTGCTGGCCTGAACCTGTAGCAGCTTGCTGCCCACAATACCATAGTGATTCAGTGGAATCGGATGCCATTTTAC
>RKSC01000046.1 GCA_007571085.1 Synechococcus sp. PNGco_S_binSS4 | reverse complement strand
GGGGACCAGCCACATTTGCTCACCATGTCTTCATTGCGCACCGGGACCATGGTATTCAGATCCACCACGGTTAGATCTCCATCCCATCCCACCTGCAAGGGGCCTTTACCCTCCAGACCATAGAGCTCTGCTGGACATTGGCTCAGCCAAGGGCTCACATCCGCCAGGCTGCAACGGCCCGCCTGGGCTTGGCTCACCATTAGGGGGAGACAGGTTTCCACGCCTGGCATTCCGGACGGGCATTGGGGATATAGGGGAGGGCTTTTCCCCTTCAACTGCCACCCTCCTCCCTTGGCCAGTTTAAGCCAGTTCATTAACTATCACTACCCCATTGGTATAGGTTGAAGGTGGCAATCATTGCTACTGGCTTGGTAGGTTTGTCAAGGTCTGGGTGGGTGGAGAAGGGCAACCCCATTGAAAAAACTTTTTGCAATAGCTGCAACCATCTTCTTTTAACTATAGCCTAGCCTGATTGTCACCCATGGCTAGGGTGAGAGGTCCTTGCAACACCTGCTCCCCAGTCAATACAACCACTTGTTTGTTAATGCTGGCGGTGTTTGAAGATAGCTATATTATCCTTCCTCCTCTATAGACCTTCCATCTATTCCATCACCGCCCGTACAGCGGGCAAGAGGTGGCATGGGATGCTTGTGGGGATGGCCAGGGCAGGGGGGCCACATCAGGTGGATGGCTTAAGGCTTTCCCCACCATCACAGCCTGGGCTCCGGCGACTACCTGTTCTCGAGCCCCATGATGCCTCAGGCCATATTCACTTACCAGTGTGGTTTTCTGCTGGACTAGGGCCTGACAGTAGGTGGTGGCTAGACCAGGTCGCCTTGATGGATGGTTCCAGAGTGCCTACCCTGGCCAAGCCCTAAGCAGGGGACACCTGCTATGCCCACCTGCTCGGCCCATAGTTAAACTTGCTGCAGATATTTCCCTTCCCCTTGCCCTTGTTTGGGGCTATTGCCATGGTCACCACCCTGCTGGCCTCCTTCCCCCTTCTCCCTCTGCTGCTAGGTGTGGTGCTGGCGGCCTGGACCTTACTGTTTCTTTTCCGCATTGTCCTCACCTGGTATCCCCAGGTGGACCTTCGCCGCGGTGGCTGGCGCCTTCTGGGGATTCCCACAGAGCCTTTCTTGGCAGTTACCCGGCGCTGGGTTGCCCCAATTGGTGGTGTGGATGTCACACCGGTGATCTGGGTTGGCCTGGTGAGCTTGCTGCGGGAGCTACTGGTGGGTCAGCAGGGGCTTTTAACCATGGCCCTCAGGTGAGATTTTGCTTGAGCATGTCCTGTTCAATGAACTTGGTGTGCACAACCCCCTTGAGAAATTCGGGCCGCTCCAGCAGTTGGCGGTGAAAATCGATGGTGGTGCTCACACCGGTCACGGCACACTCTGCAAGGGCCCGGCCCATGCGAGCAATGGCCTGTGGCCGATCCTGGCCCCACACGATGATTTTGGCAATTAGGGAATCGTAGTAAGGGGGAATGTGGTAGTCAGTGTAGACATGGCTATCAACCCGCACCCCAGGACCGCCAGGAGGCAGCCAACCGCTGATGCATCCCGGTGTGGGACGAAAACCATGGCTGGGATCTTCTGCATTGATGCGACACTCAATGGCATGACCATGGCAACGAACATCCCCTTGGCTAAGGGCTAAGGGTTCACCGGCAGCGATGCGCAGTTGCTGGGCCACCAGGTCAATGCCCGTAACCATTTCCGTCACAGGATGTTCCACCTGGATGCGGGTGTTCATCTCCATAAAGTAAAAATTGCCGCTGGGTTCCAGGAGAAACTCCACCGTACCGGCACCTTGGTAGTTGATGGCCTGGGCAGCCCGCACAGCGGCTTCCCCCATCCTATGGCGCAGCTCTGGTGTCAGGTGCGGACTGGGGGCTTCCTCCAGGAGCTTTTGATGGCGTCGTTGCAAGGAGCAGTCCCGTTCACCCAAATGGATCACCTGGCCAAAGCTATCTGCCAAGATCTGAATCTCCACATGGCGGGGCCGGGTCACCAACTTCTCCATATACACCCCTGGATTGCCAAAGGCTGCCTCTGCTTCCCCCTGGGCTGTTCTAAATAGACCCTCCAGGGCTTCCGGCTTGGCCACCAGACGCATGCCCCGTCCACCACCGCCAGCAGTGGCCTTGATCATCAAGGGGTAGCCCACCTGCTCCGCCAACTGGCGGGCATGGTCCAGATTTTCCACCAGGCCATCACTGCCAGGCACGGTCTGGATACCAACGGCTTCCATGGTGGCCTTGGCAGTGGATTTGTCCCCCATGGTGCGGATGGCCTCTGGCGACGGGCCAATGAACTTGATGCCATGGGCTTGGCAGATTTCTGCAAAGCGGTCACTCTCTGCCAAAAAACCATAACCCGGATGAATAGCATCAGCCCCACGGGATGTGGCAGCTGCAATGACGTTGGCCACGTTTAAGTAGCTCTTAGCGCTGGGGCCCTTCCCTACGCACACCGCCTCATCTGCCAGTTGAACATGAAGAGCGTTGCTATCCACCGTGCTGTGGATGGCCACCGTAGGAATGCCCAAATCACGACAGCTGCGGATGATCCGCAACGCAATTTCACCTCGGTTGGCGATCAAGACCTTGCCAAGGGCCATCCATGGGGACATCATCAATCGTCCATCGTATCAGTTCTGATTCAGCAGGCCATGATGGGGCCATGATGCTGTTTAATAAGCAAACAGGCACACCAGTGCATGGCTGCGGATGTGGTGGAATTGGTAGACACGCACGTTTGAGGGGCGTGTGGCTTCGGCCTTGCGAGTTCAAATCTCGCCATCCGCATGGTTTTTTCCCCAAGTGACATCATCCTGGTCTCCAACGGGCCAGGTGAGCTGCTGACCTGGGTTCGGCCCCTGGCCCACCAGCTCCATGGTGATTTGGAGAACACCCCTGATCTCTCCACCGCCCGCCTTCACCTGGTGCTCACACCCTGTCCCCATGCCCATGGGAAGGAGGCCGCCACCGCTGCAGCCCTAGGGGTGTTTGACCAGATCATTGAGGCCCGTTTCTTCTGGCACCTGTTGGTGCGGCCACAGCCCTATGGACCATGGCGCTCCCAGGGGGTGGTGGTGTTTCTGGGGGGCGATCAATTGTGGGCAGTGCTGCTGGCAGCTCGCCTGGGCTATCGCCATATCTGCTACGCCGAATGGGTGGCCCGCTGGCCACGGTGGTGTGATCGCATTGCCGCCATGGGACCCTCAGCCTATGGGCGGATTCCACCCCGCTGGCGCCCCCGGGCCCAGATGGTGGGGGACCTTATGGGGGACATCCCCCATAGGGGTGCCCACCACCACCACTCCACCACCACCATTGCCCTGCTGCCTGGTTCCAAGCCGGCCAAGCTTTCCTTAGGGGTGCCCTTCATGGTGGCCACCGCTGAGCGACTCCACCAACAGCGTCCGGATTGCCGTTTCCTGTTGCCCCTGGCCCCTATGGTGCACCGCCAGGATTTACTCCATTTTGCTGGTCCGCAGAATCCCTTAGCCACCACCTTTGGTTGCAGTGCTGTGGGTTTAGAGGCTCCTTCTGCTGCCAATGGCTGCTGGTCTCTCTGCACGGCCAATGGCACAAGGATTCAGGTGCTGGATCAGCACCCGGCCCATGACCAGCTACAGGGCTGCACCATGGCCTTGACCACCGTGGGAGCTAACACCGCTGAACTGGGCGCCCTTGGTGTGCCCATGGTGGTGCTGTTGCCCACCCAGTATCCACAGGTGATGCGCGCCTGGGATGGTCCATTGGGTTTCTTGAGCCAACTGCCCCTGGTGGGGCGGGTTGTGGCCCTGGTGTTCACTGCCATGGTGCGACAGCACCGTTTAGGGTTGGCATGGCCCAATCTGCAAGCGGGGCGCCTGATTGTGCCAGAGTGCATTGGGCCCATTACCCCAGAACAGATCGCCCAAAAGGTGTTGACCTTGCTGCGCCACCCAGGGCGGCTGGAAGCCATGGCCATGGCATTGGCACAGCTGCGGGGTCCTGGGGGGGCAGTCAAAGCCCTCAGTGCCATGGTTATGGAGGTGCTGAGGCTGGAGCGCCACTGCCGTAGGGGCAGGCCATTGCCCCCTGTTCAGGGGTGCTCCTAGGTGTTTCCCTACTACCAGGGATCCTCCGCGTGGAGACGCTGGGCCCTGGCGGCCTGGTGGCTATCCTCACTGTCCAAGTGATCGTCCATGTCATACAACTCAGGCTCCTCCTCCTGGTCATCTTGGGGCTGCCCCTGATTGATGGTGCGAGCACCAGGAAAACTCTCCTGCTGGCGCCGTTCCTCTGCGGTGGTATCACCAGATGTCAATTGGTTTTCCACAGGGATGACAGCACCATAGGCCTGCTGCTCTTGCCGTTCCCAACTTTCACCACCGATGCCCAGCTTTTCCAATAGTCCAGAGCTGACCTGCTGAAGTTTGTCCTCTGCCCCCTCATAGACAATGATGCGATCAGGACCCGAGCTGACAATTTCTGCAGCCCCCAGCTCCCAGGTGCTGAGCACACCATTGGCCAGCACTGGAACACCGAGAGCAGCGATGATCAAGCTCACCAGCTCGCCGGTTTCCACATCAAAGCTAAAACCCAGCACCCGGCCCAGTTGCTCACCAGACTCAGTAATTACCTGACAGTTGATGAGGCGACTGTAGCGATCCGGATTAAAGGCTTCCGCTACAGCATTGCTGGAGTCCACCAGGACCACATCTCCCACCTGGCGAATCTCATTGAGGAGCATCCAGCGGGGAATTCCTGGTAAAAGCCTGGTAAGCACATTGTCCCTCAGGCCCAAAGCCACCACTTCCCGACGGTCCACATCCACCACCATCTCCCCCACAAGGCCAAGGCGCCGGCCAGAATCTTTTGCAATCACCTGAATGCCAATGAACTCGGAGCGGAGCCAGAGGCGATTGGAGGGAATAGGGGTGATGGATGAGGAAACAGAATCCAAAAGAGGCACAAGTCAATGGCTCAATTGTTCCAGATTTCTGGAAAAGAGATGGGACCTAGGCCCTAAACAACCTGGGTTGGCAGGCCAATCACCTGGGTGTGGGCACCACGGGCCTGGGTCACACCAATGGCCCGCTGGGCCGCGGCAATCATGGGGCGACGGTGACTAACCACAAGGAATTGGGCCAGTTGAGCTTGCCGGCCAATCAACCTGGCCAGGTTGTCTACGTTCACACCATCCAAGAAGCTATCCACTTCATCTAAAGCATAGAAAGGGGAGGGACGGAAGCGCTGTAGGGCAAACAGAAAACTCAGGGCCGTGAGGGATTTCTCCCCACCTGACATGGCACTCAGGCGGCGCAGAATCTTCCCCTTGGGGTGGGCCACGAGGGTGAGGCCACCGGCAAGGGGATCCCCTTCATCCTCCAACTGAAGATGGCCTTCCCCATCTGAGAGCTCAGCAAAGATCTGCTGGAAATGTCCATTGACAGCTGTAAAGGCCTCCATGAAAGCTTTTTTGCGAAGGCTGGCCACCATCTCAATGCGTTGCAGCACCCCCTCCCGCTCATGGTCAAGAACAGCCAACCGCTCTGCAATGGTGCTAAGGCGGGTCTTCAGTGCCTCCAACTCCTCCAGGGCCAGCATATTGACAGGTTCCAATGCCTCCACATGCCTCTCCAGTCCTCGAATTTGTTGCTGCAGGGCCGCCAAACCTGCAGTCCGCAGCTCATGGGGCAATTCAGGACGGGGATCCGGTAAATTCTCCTGCTGCAGGCCGATCTGCTTCTCCAAGGCCACCTGCTGGTCCTTTAAGGATTGGTGCTTGTCCTGCCACTGCTGGTGAAGCCATGTGTTCTGGTGGAGCTGTTGATTCAGCTGCCCCACATCAGCTTCCAGCCCATCCCGCTGCTGCCGTTGTTGTGCCAGGGCATGGTGCAACTTCTGGTATTGGCTTTCTAAGGTCTGCTGTTCCACCTCCAGCTGCTGCTGCTCTGCGGTGAGCTCCTGGTGACGCTGTGCCATGGCTTGGTGTTCTCGTTCCAGCCGCTCCCCTTCCTGTTCCAACAGCTGGCGCTCATGGGCAAGGCTCTGCTTCCGCACCTGGTGCTCCCCCAAGGCGGAACGGAGGGCATCCCGTCTGGCCACATTGGCATTGTGCTTGGCTTCTGCTGCCTTCAGGTCCAGCTGCAGCTGGTGCCACTGACCAGCCACCACCTGGGTGGGGCCATCTTCAGTGGCGGCCTCCAACAGGGCCAGCTGCTCCTGCTGCTCCGTCAGCTTTTGATCCAACAGGTGGAGCCTTGAGCGGCGCTCCTTGATGCGCTTAGCAGTGGCGGTGATGTGCTGGTGTTGTTGCCTCAAGCTGATGCCCAGGGGTCGGTGTTGAGCCTGGAGACTGCTGTACTGGGCAGCCACTGCCGCCAGGTGGCAGCTGGTATCTCTATGGCGCTCCTGGGCTGCATCCACAGCGGTGCTCTGGCTGATTTCCTCCTGGCGACAGGTGCTGAGCTTCTCTGCCAAGGCCAGCAGCCGCTGCCGCAGTGGTTCCACCTCATCCACCTGTTCACGCCAGCTGAAGCTGAGACGGTTCTGGCGCCCCTTTAGGCCACCTCCAGTCATGGCCCCACTGCGTTCCAGCAGTTCACCCTCCATGGTCACGCAGCGGTGTTGCCCCAGAAGACGGCGGGCCTGGCTCAGCCTCTCAAACACCAGGGTCTCCCCCAACACATGGGCAAAAACCTGCTGATAGATGGGTTCAAAGTGGACAAGAGCCACAGCACGGTTCACCAGACCTGCCAACTGCAACTGGCCACGGGCCATGGCAGATGGGCCTGCTGACGGGCGAAGACGGTTTAGGGGCAAGAAGGTGAGGCGCCCAGCGCCATGGCGCTTGAGAAGGGCAATGGCCTGGGAAGCAATGTGATCGTCCTCCACCACCACATGGTTGAGACGGGCCCCGGCAGCCACATCCAGGGCAAGGCGATAGGGGGGCTCTACGGTCCCCAACTGGGCAACAGGGCCGTGAATACCGGGAATGTCGCTCTCTAGAATTAAGCGCAAGGCGGCGGTGCCATGGCTTTCTTGGAGCACTTGCTGGCGACTTTCTGCCCTAGCTAGATCCTGCTCCAGCTTGGCTTGACCCTGCTCTAGCCGCTGACGGCTACCCTGCACCAGCTTCAGGGTGCTGCTGTTCTGCTTGCACTCTGTCTGAAGTGTTGCCAGAAGCTGGTGCAACTTCTCCTTCTGGCCAATGAGCTCATCCAGCTTGGCCTGGCTTTGCCGGTGGTTCACCTCAGCTTGCTGGTGCCGCTCACGGGAATCCTGCAACTGTTCCTCGTCCCGCTTGAGCTGTTCTTGGAGTTGCAACTGCTCCTTGACCATGGGTTGCATGCTGGTGCGCAGGGCTGCCATGGCCTGCTGCTGGCTTTGGTAGGTCTCTAACCAGCTGCCAGAACGATCCGCCAGCTCCCCTAGCTGTTTGCGCTGGTGATCCACCATCTGCTCAGTGTCTGCGCAGTGGACTTCCATGGCCTCCAGTTGCGGACCATGGTCTATGGAGGCCAGCCGGGCGGCGGCGGCCTGCAACTGGCCATGGCGGCCACGCCAGTCATGGTGACGTTGCTCCAGTCGAGCCGGGTCTTGATTTTGCAGATTGCGCTGCAGCTCCCGCTCCCGGCTCTGGAGACCTGCCAGTTTTGCCTGAACCGCCAAAAGCTCACCTTCCCCAAGGGCTTTGACCTGGGCTTGAAGCTCCTGGAACTGCTGGGCTTTCCCGTGGTGCTCTTGGGTGAGCTGCTCCCTTTTAGCCAGGAGCGCCTGGCCCTCTTGCTGATGTTTCTGTTGGTGAACCAGTAGGTCTTCATACTGCTGGCGGGATAGCTCCCAGAGGAGAAGCAGTTCCTGCTGGCGGGACCGCTGCAGCTGGTGCCGCAGCTGCTGATAGCGGCGAGCTTTTTGGCAGTCCCGCTCTAATCTCTGCACATTGCTCCCCAGCTCTGCCTCCAAAATGCGGCAGTGCTCTCCATGCTCCTGCACTGTGGTGAGCTTGGCCCGGCATTGCTCAATACGCTGATCAAATAAGGCCACACCAGCCAACTCATCAATTATTTCACGGCGTTCACGCCCTCCCATGGAGACAATGCGGGTCACGTCCCCCTGCATCACCACGTTGCTGCCTGTGGGGTCAATACGAAGGCGCCGCAGCTGGGTCTGAAGCTGGCTGAGGCTACAAACATCTTGCCCAATGGAATAGATACTGCTGTAGGTTCCACCTGGGGCAAGGCGGATGCGGCGGGAAATGACCACCTGCTCCTGGCTGGGATCAATCCATGGGCCAGTCTGCTGGTTATCAGGCCCTACTTCAGGTGGTTGCCAATCCTTGAGGGAAAATACAACGCTCACAGACGCCTCAGCAGCTTTACCTTGACGCACCAGGCCATGGTTAATCAAATCAGGCAAGCGCTCTGCCCGCATTCCACGGCTGGAAGCCAAGCCTAGGCAAAAGAGGATGCCGTCAATGATGTTACTTTTGCCAGAACCATTGGGTCCTGTGATGACAGTAAAGCCCGGCTTCAGGGCAACCTCTACCCTGCCGCCAAAGGATTTGAAGCAACTGAGGCGAACCTGCTGAACGTAAACCAATGATTGATCCACTGGCCTAGAAACCATAGGGTGTGCTGGTCACAGCAACAAGCTGGCTGGGGACCTAGGGTTTTTTCATATGGCCCATGCCCATGGCAGACCCTGCTGATGCCACCTCCAATGGCACATCCTTCCCTGCCCAGGGGCAGGAAGGGAGCGCCACCTCCGGCGACAGCAAAGCTGATCCCCTACGAGAGCACTTCCAGTTTCTCCTCCCTCTACTGCAACAGGAGTGGCCCCAGATTACCCGTGAACATCTGGAAGGCACCCGGGGTAGCATGGAGGAGCTGGTGCAACTCATTGCTAGCCAAACCTCCCACACCCGTGTGGTGATTCGGGCCCAACTGCTGGAGCTGGCGGACCACGTGGTGCGGGTACGGCAGGGAACCAACCCATGGGACCAGATGGTTCAGCCCCTTGAGGAACAGCTGGGCAGTTTGATTGAAGAGCTGCGCCAGGATCTACAACCTCGCCTCCAGCAGGCCGTACGACAGCGACCCCTGCTGAGCCTTTCTGCAGCGGTTCTAGCTGGTTTCCTGGCTGGCCTCCTGCTGGCCGGCAGCCGTCGTTCACAGTGATGGTTTCCTCCTCACCCCCATCCAGGGCTTCAGAACGTCCCAATCGCTCCCGCCATCCCCTGGAGCGCATGGCTTCCCTGCTGGCTTCTTTGTTGGATGTTCACCTGCAGATGGCCCTACAGGAGATGAGCCAGGAGCGTCGTCGCCTTATCGGTGGTGTGCTCCTGATGACCATGGCCATAGGGCTGATCACCATCAGCATCCTCCTTACCAATGTGGCTCTGTTGGTGTGGCTGGTGCGTGGGGTGGCCTGGGGGCTGGTTCCTTCACTCCTGATTGTGAGCGCCCTGGACCTGGTCCTGGCAGGTCTTGCTTTGCGGGTGGGGAGTGTGTTGCTGCGGGGACCTTATTTGACCAAGACCAGAGCAGGGCTCAGCAAGGCCACAAGGCTTCTGGTGGGGCAGTAAGCCCATGATGGTGGGAGCCCAGGCCCGTTTAGCAGCACCTGGTAGGCCACCTCATGGGGCTGCTGATCCAAGTATTGATTCAGCTACTTCTTCAGACAGGAGGCCCAGAGCAAAGGGGGAGAGATTAGGCAAAGCAAGGGTTTCCACCAGGCGGCCTGGGCCGGCTGGGGCAGCAGGACCAGAGAACATAGCAGCACAGCAATAGCTTTGCCTTTCATTGGGAGTAGGGATTACTAGAATATGGAGAGTTTATAGCATTCTCAATGTCTT
>RKSC01000029.1 GCA_007571085.1 Synechococcus sp. PNGco_S_binSS4 | reverse complement strand
AATTGATCCAGATTTGGGCTTCATGGAATTATTCTAGCTGGAATAGCACTCCAGTTGGGTGAAGCCAGCAGCCAATGCTGTCAGTAAGCGACGGTTCTGGGTTCGTTCACGAATGGCGATGCGCAGCCAATGGTCATCCAAGCCAACAAAACTGCGACAGTCCCGCACCAGGATTCTTTGTTGTGCCAGCCATTGCTGTAGGGGTAGGAGGGATTGGTGGCTATAGAGCAGTCGATAGTTGGCTGCTCCCGGACAGACCTGAAGTATTTTGCAGTGTGTACTGAGCTGGTGGGTGAGCCATGGACCCTCCTGCTCCAACCATTGCCACACCCGCTGTTGCCAGCGGTGGTCCTTAAGAACAGCCATGCCCCCATGGACTGCCAGACCATTGATGGGCCATGGATCACGGCAGCGTCTCCACCGTTCGAGACGGTCTGGGGAGGCAACGGCATAGCCAAGACGTAGGCCAGCCATGGAAAAGAGCTTGGTGAGGCTGCGGATAACTACCAAGTTTTTGAACTGTGGCACCAGAGGAATGATGGAGTGAACCTCACCACCAGGCACCAGGGGTAGAAACGCCTCATCCACCACAAGCAGGTGGTAATGGTGTAAAAGGGCTGCCAGGCTATCCCGGTGCCAGAGCTGACCGGTTGGATTGTGGGGATTGGTGATCCAAAGGGCGCTTGGGCCATGGTGGAGATTCTGAGCAGCCATGGGCTGGGCCAAGGTGTCACCCCAGTTCTGGGCACCACCACACCAGTGCAGTTGAAGGGGTAGGAATTGGCTAGGAGCGCCCCATGTGTTGAGAGCCCGTTGGTAATCGGCAAATCCTGGTGTGGGAAGAAGGTTGTGGAAAAATTGGCAATCCCGCGCGACCCAGGTGATGAGTTCTGTTGCCCCATTGCCGGGTAAGATCCAATCAGGATCAAGGCCATGAATCTGGGCTATGGCCTCTCGCAGGTGCTGGTAGGAGGGGTCAGGGTAGGGGACCACATGATGGTTTAGTGCCTGACGCAAGGCTCTACGCAGGCTGGGGGGTGGTCCAAAAGGAACTAAGGAGGCACTAAAATCAAGAATCTGCTGGGGATGGCAGTTCAGCTGACGGGCCAGTTGGTGGACGTTGCCCCCATGGCGTGGTGGTGCCTCTGCCTGAATGGAATCAGCGTGAGGCATTGTCCATGGTCCGCCGGCCTGTTAGAGGAGCAGACAATGCCTCCTGTAAGGGTACGGTCCCATAGCGATCTTCCAGTAAATCCATGACGGTGTGGCCAAAAGACTGTGGATTCCGCTCAAAAGCCTCTAGGCAAATGCCCCCAAACTCACTACCCATGGGTTCAGGGTTCCAGAGCAACTTACGGGCCACCCAGGGCATCATGCTCATGGGGTTGTAGCCAGGCTTGAGCACCCCTTTCTCCAAGGCGTAGTGCTCCAGATGGGTGTGGGGTTGCAGGCCAATGAAAAAGATAGCCGGCTCCACCTGTTCCGGACTAAAGATGGCTTCCAGCTCCCGGTGAAAGGCCACGGTTTGAGCAATGGTCTCCGGGCGCTCATCAATAACATTGAAGGAGTAATTAACGGAGATTTTTTCCTGAAAACCTACTTTTGCCAGCAGACGACAGTTCTCTAAGACAGTGCGTAGATTGTAACCCATTCGCATCTTGCGCACCAGCTCTTGGGAGCCGGAAGTGATGCCAATCTCAAAATAATTCATACCGCTTTGCACCATAAGTTCAGCCAGTTCTTGATCTAGATTGTCAGCACGGATATAGGCAGCCCAGTGGATGTCAGTCATGCCTGAAGAAAGAATGGCCTGCAACAGCCTTTTGGCATCAGAGATATGGCGGCGTGCTGGAATGAATTGTGCATCTGTAAACCAAAATCTCCGCACGCCTCGACTATAGAGCTGAAGCATTTCTTCCACAACATCGTCAACGGGATTGAGACGCACCTGTTTACCCTCCACCACGGTGTAGATGCAATAGCAGCAGTTATGGGGACAGCCCCGCTTGGTCTGCACTCCCAAATAAAAGTCTCCCCCTTCCAAATACCAATTGAATGTGGGCCAGATAGTCTCAATGTAGTCATAGTTGCAGGCAGTTTTCCTCAGGGGGGCGGGCTTCTCATGGATCAAACCCACACGGGGTGGTTCCCCCACCACGTAGCAACGCTCAGCCTCCAAGCCATGGCCTCGAAGCAGCTTTTCCAGCAGCCCCTCTCCTTCTCCAATGGACACCACCGTTCCCCGAGGGAGTTGGGAAGCCAGCTGTTCATAAAATACACTGACTGCCCCACCACCCACTACTGCCCTGGCATGGGACTGGTGGCGCTGGGCCATGGCCAGGCCTGTGCGAATCAAGGCCAGATTGCGCCGGAGCTCAGCGTAGTAACTCCAGGTGAGACCTAGGGCCCCTAGGGCACCACGGAGGCGGTGCAGGGGTGTGTTGCCATAGAGGGCCTGGAAGGAATACTCCAACGGGTTACCACCTCGCCCATCCACGGGGGCATAGATCTGAATATCTCGCCAGGAAAAGACCAGCATGGTGGGTTGCCACTGGTCAATGGTTTGGCGGAGTGTGGCCCAAACATTGAGGGAGGGCACAGTGGCCAAGTCCAGAATGCGCTGGGGCAGGTGGGGGAACTGTTTATGGATATGGTCGGCTAGATAAACAGGGCCAATGGGAAAGATGGGGTTGCAGGGAAGACGAACGTAAAGGATGCGCTCCTGCACAGCAGCTCAAAGACGGATCACGCCTCAGTGGAATTGCACAGACCCTAGCAAGAGAATCCAGGTAAGAGGGCTGGTCTTGTCATTGAACCTATTGAACCGGTGGAGATTCCAGGAATCTGCCTAGGGGAAGATGGCTACTAATGGCAGGGGCGGAGCAGGACTGGCAACCCCTACGCAATATTTCCACACCAATCGCAATTTTCTGTTACAGTTCCCAGGACGGAAATCCTCCTCCTGGTGGATGCCCGTCTTCCTTACCCCATTCATTGTCCTAATGACCACAACCCTTCAGCAGCGCCAAGGCGCTTCTGGTTGGCAGTCCTTCTGCCAGTGGGTGACCAGCACTGACAACCGCCTCTATGTGGGTTGGTTCGGTGTGCTGATGATTCCCGCCCTCCTGGCAGCCACCACCTGCTACATCATTGCCTTCATCGCAGCTCCCCCTGTGGATATTGACGGCATCCGTGAGCCTGTGGCTGGCTCCCTCCTCTACGGCAACAACATCATCTCCGGTGCTGTTGTTCCTTCCTCCAACGCCATTGGCCTGCACTTCTATCCCATTTGGGAAGCGGCCTCCCTGGATGAGTGGCTCTACAACGGCGGTCCTTACCAGCTGGTTGTCTTCCACTTCCTCATTGGTGTCTTCTGCTACATGGGTCGGGAGTGGGAGCTGTCCTACCGCCTAGGCATGCGCCCCTGGATCTGTGTGGCCTATAGCGCCCCTGTGGCAGCTGCTTCCGCTGTGTTCCTGATCTACCCATTTGGTCAGGGCTCCTTCTCCGATGGCATGCCCCTGGGTATCTCTGGCACCTTCAACTTCATGTTGGTCTTCCAGGC
>RKSC01000051.1 GCA_007571085.1 Synechococcus sp. PNGco_S_binSS4 | reverse complement strand
AGGGGAATATCTATAGTTATCTATAGTTTAGTTTCTGTGCTGAAGTTGAAATTGTACAAGCATCCGGCAGCAAGGACCGGTGAGAAGGGCACCAGGGCAGCCATGGTGATACAAGGATCAGGAGACAGGAAGAAATTATGAAGGGTTTCCTCCCTGGGTTGCCAAGGGATGGGTACCAGCTGTAAAAGAAGCCATTGTAGCAACCTTTGATTTCCCCATGGCTCTCCAGCTTGGTGACACCGTTCCCGACTTTACCCAGAACTCCCAGCAAGGTCCCATCAACCTGTACGACTTCGCCGGTGAAAGCTGGGTGGTTTTGTTCTCCCACCCTGCGGATTACACCCCTGTTTGCACCACGGAGCTGGGGGAGGTTGCCAAGCTGCGCCCTGAGTGGGAGAAGCGCAACGTGAAAACCATTGCCCTGAGTGTGGATTCTGCAAACAGTCACACGGGCTGGATTAAGGACATCAATGAAACCCAGAGCACCACTGTCGACTACCCGATTCTGGCCGATGAAGATAAGAAGGTGAGCGACCTCTACGGCATGATTCACCCCAATGCCTTAAACAATCTGACGGTGCGCTCTGTCTTCATCATTGATCCCAACAAGAAGCTGCGCCTGCAAATCACCTATCCTGCCTCCACGGGTCGCAACTTTGATGAGATCCTACGGGTGATTGATTCCCTCCAGCTGACGGACCATCATTCAGTTGCCACACCAGTCAATTGGAAGGATGGGGAGGACTGCGTTGTGGTGCCCTCCATTTCCACTGAGGACGCCAAGGTGAAGTTCAGCAAAGGGGTGACAGAGATTAAGCCCTACCTGCGCATGACGCCCCAGCCCAACAAGTGAGCAGCGGGATTTCCCCCTTGACCAGGTGGAAATTGCCACCATGGTGAGTCTCTGAGGGGATTTGCCCTTGGCTGTCCGTCATGGTTTAAACCGGCTTTACGTCTGGGTCGCTGAGCAAAAGGACCGGCTGTCCCGCCTGACAGTGACCCAGTTCACTGTGCTCTGCGGCCTTCTGGTGATTTTTGTAGGTAGCCTGCTCCTTTGGAGCCCATGGGCCCATGGTCAGCCCATCTCCTACTGGCAGGCCCTGTTTACAGCCACATCCGCTGTCACCGTCACAGGGTTATCCATCATTGATCCTGGCCAGGACCTCACAGGCTTTGGTCAGTTCATCTTGATGGTGCTGATTCTCATTGGCGGTTTGGGGTTGATGGCCATATCCATCTATCTTCAGGGCTTTGTTCAGAAGGGCTCTCGCCTCAAGCGGCGAGTGGATCATGGCAAGCGCATCTTGGATCAATTTGGTGTGGGGGGTGTGGGTCGCACCTTCTGGCACATTGCTGCCATTGCTCTGGGGTGGATTGGTGCAGGTGCCCTGCTGCTGTTCCTCCTGGACTTTGCTGGTAATGAAACCTCACTGCCGCGACGTCTTTGGTTTTGCCTGTTCCACGCCGCCAGTGCCTACAACAACGCCGGTTTTGCTCTCTGGAGCGACAGCCTGGAGAGCATTGCATCCCATGTGCCGGCCCAGCTGGTGATTATGGGGTTGATCATCACTGGTGGTTTGGGCTATCGGGTTCATGGTGAACTTTGGGATCGCAAGAACTGGTTTCCTTTTCGGTGGAAACGCCTTGATCTTCAGGCCAAGGTGGTGCTTCTCACATCCCTGCTGCTGATCCTGTTGGGATGGTTGGGTCTGCTGCTGATTGAAAGCTTCAACAGTGGCACCCCTTTCCACACCTCTGCTGCCTACCTATGGAGTTCCCTGTTCCAGTCTGTCTCCGCCCGCACTGCTGGCTTCCACACCGTTCCCCTGGGCCTGGACTCCTGGTCGGAAGCAAGCCTGGTGCTACTGATCCTATTGATGTTCATTGGAGCCAGTCCTGGGGGCACTGGCGGTGGCTTAAAGACCTCCACCCTGGCCATCCTCCTTGCAGCTACAGCCTCCACCTTGGGGCGCCGGGAAGATGTGGTGCTCCTCTCCCGCACCATTGACAGCAAACAGGTGGTTCAGGCCACAGCGTTGGTGGTGGGCTCCCTCTTATTTATCAGCACCATGGTGCTGTTGATCTCCATTGGTTCCCAGCAGGAGCTCACGTTCCTAGAAAGTCTATTTACCTGTATCTCTGCCTTTGCCACCGTGGGGTTTGATGTGGGTATTCTGGGAAAACTCAACTCCTGGGGGCAGCTGGTGTTGATGGTGGGCATGTTTGTGGGTCGCCTGGGAGTGCTGCTCTTGTTCTCAGCCATTATCCAGCCCCTACCCAAGTCCATGCTTGTGCGCTATCCCCGCGAACAGCTCAATGTCTAAGGTTTATCCCAGCCCATGCCTTTAGCCCTCCCTGACAGTACACGTGGTAGTTCTTCCCAGCCTGGCAACAGCAAACCCTGGTGGCAGCAGCGCAAGCTGACTTCACAAACCTTTGCTGTGGTGGGCTTGGGGCGTTTTGGCCGCGCAGTCTGTAAGGAGCTGATTAGTTCCCAGCAGAGTGTCATTGCCGTTGACAAGGACTCCCACCTGGTGGAGACCCTGCTGCGGGACGATGATTTCAAGAGTGCTGTCACCCTCAGTGTGGACTCCACAGTGGAGGAGGAGCTGAAGGAAGCGGGTGCCTTGGATGTGGACACCTTGGTGGTGGCCGTAGGTGAGCCCTTGGAGGTGAGCCTCACCACCACCTACATCGCCAAACATGGCACCTCATCTCGGGTCAAGACAGTCTACTCCCGAGCCAGTAGTGAGCTCCATGAGCGCATGCTCAAGGCGGTTGGTACGGACAAGGTGACCTTCCCATCCCGGGAACAGGGAAAACAGCTGGGGGAGCAGCTGGTGCGCCCTAGCCTGCTGGATCGCCTTCAGTTAGATAGCAAAAATAGCATTGAGGAAGTGCAGGTCCCAAAAGAATTTGTCCAAAGGTCCTTGCGGGACATTGACCTACGCAATAAGTATGGGGTCAGTGTGCTGGCTGCAGGAAGCGAGGGGGATCTGCGGGTCAATCCCCCCGGCTCCATGATTCTCAGCCCCAAGGATGTGATTGTTGTGATGGGGAACAAGGAAGACTTGAAACGCATTCACCTCTCCTCTGAGAACTAATGGAGCACCACTATTGAGCACCACTGAGAAGGGGGTGGACTCAGTTTTAGAAAGGGAGGCGTTTGCGATCTTCTTTGCTCAAATCTGCTTCGATGCGCCGTAATCGCCGAATAATGGTGTCGTAATACTCTTTGAGGTAAGTATCCAGGGTGGTGACATCAGTGGGGTCCAGGCCAAAGGCTTGGTAGCTTTCCTCCATGGGTGCATCCAAGCAGCTACCACCACTCACCTCGGAAAAGGCCAGACGGTCATCCACATTCAGCCCAGCTTCAAAACAGGACACCACCCCACGCAACACCTTGATGGCCCATGGGGAAACCTGTAGAACCCGTGCTTGTTTCTGGGCGAGGGTCTCACAGAGTTGGATCACCTCCCCACTGGTCCAGGCCCTAGGTCCCACCACGGGGAAGCTGGCCCCCACGGTGTTGGGCTGCTCCAGGGCCCCTGTGGAAAAGCGGGCCACATCCTGGCTGTTCAT
>RKSC01000006.1 GCA_007571085.1 Synechococcus sp. PNGco_S_binSS4 | reverse complement strand
GCACCCCCGGTAGGGTCTGGAGGACAGCCTCAAGGAAACTCTCCAGGTAGTGGGGCTGTTGGAACACCGGGGTGGGCCGGCGCAAACCGGAGGTGCCGGGCTTTTGATCTTGGAAGGGAGTCGCCAGGGAGACGTGGCACACCTGAGGGGTGATGGCGCTAGCGGTCATGGGGCAAGCCTGCTGCCCAGTCAAGCTAGCCCTCCATCCATATCCATGTCTACATCGTGTCTACAAGGACAGGTGTCTACAAGAACAGGGGCGGTTTTTTAGACTCATAGGTTAGACTCATAGGTGAGGCTAGGTCCTGACAAGGTGTTGTTCGAGTCCCCATCTTCAACATGGTTTACCTCATTGTTTATGTCTCCAGTATCGGGTATAATACCTGGAGTCCTATCTGGAATGACAACCGTCAGCTCAGGCTCTTCCACCTTAGGCCCTTCCCGTTCTAAACGAATCATGGCAGGTGTTTTGAATACGATATAATCGTAGCTAGCCATGATCTGCTCCGTTGTCTTGCCGGACAACTTCCCCCTTAGAACGGCATTGGCATCTTGCTCTTGCCGGACAGCCTTGAGGCCTTCATCCCGCAATTCCTCCCGCAGCACCGTGTTCCAAATGTAATTTACATGCTTGATTTGGTGACGGTCGTAAATAGCCTTAGGCATTGCAGCCCAATTCCTGACATGTGAGTCCACCTGGGAAATGGACACCATGTAGTCGTAGGGTTCGGAACCTTCCCGTTCTTCTGCCGTTAGGTTCTGAGCAGTGTACCGCAGATTGCTGTAAACACTGTTTAGACAGCGCTCCAGGCTCCCTAAGACATCTCCCGCTGCTGCTGCTGGGTACTGAATGCGGGGCCCCCGAAAACCAGGAGCTAGGGATGAAGTGGCCAAATAATTGACAGCGCTGCTGAAGCAAGTTTCAGCCTTGCCCAGTGCTTCTGCTTCTTTATCAAGGCGGATATGCACGTCAGAGGATAGGACACCTTGAGCGCCCCCATATGGAGGCAGTCCATGGGATGGGGCGGCGCCCAGAACAACGCCCCCACCTAGGGCTAGGCATGTTAAGGCTTGGGGAATTCCCATCTTGAGACTTTTCATCTTGAGACAATGGATTGAGCTTTCTTGCCTATTCTGCCATCTCTCCCGGGGAAGAGCCTCGCCAGTTGGCTGAGTGCATAGGGGCACTGGGGCCTCTCTTCAGCATCTGTAACAGTCATCTGTAACGGGCCGGGGCCGGGGAATAGGGACCAGGGACCGCTTGAGGGATTCCTTGGGGCAGTGGGGAAGGATAGTGCCCTAGGAGAAGGGGTGCCACGGTAACGAAGGCTTACCAGAACCCAGGTCTGCCCACCGGGGGTCCAGAAGCTTTGATTAAGCTTTCACCATAGAATTTCTTTAGGAGTGGCCACCAAATGAACTTGGCCATCATTGCCCTTCTGATTCCTTTTGCAATTATCGTCTCCCTCCTCACCCTGCGCACCCTGCGCTTTGCCACCCACCACCGCTTTTCCTTCCTGGGACTATCCCTCTTCACCGCAGCCTATGTGGGTATCATCAGTACTGTCATCAGTGCTGCTGAGGAACCGGAGTTTGCCCGTAACGTGGTCATTAGCCTGCACCTACCCCTTCTTCTGGGGGTGATGGCGGCCACTCCTAGACTCAAAGGGCGGCGGTTTGATTAGTGATTAGGAATCATAGGTCCATGGTCCACTCTTGCGTCTTGCGGGGTTAAGCACCATTCCCCTTGGCTAGCCTAGAGACATTGCCTGCCCCACCTTGACTCCTCCCCAGCCTGGTCTCATCAGCAGAGACGCTCTGTTGCCTGCAACACGCCCCAATAGCAAGGGTCGCTTTGGACCCTTTGGGGGTCAGTATGTGCCAGAAACCCTAATTCCTGCCCTGCAGGAGCTGGAGCAAGCGGCAGCCCAGGCTTGGCAAGATCCCAGCTTCACTGAGGAACTCAACCACCTGCTGCGCACCTATGTGGGTCGCCCCACACCTCTCTATCACGCCGTCCGCCTCAGTGAGCATTACCGTCGCCAGGATGGTGGTCCCTGCCTCTGGCTAAAACGGGAAGACCTAAACCACACGGGTGCCCACAAGATCAACAATGCCCTGGGTCAGGTGCTCCTGGCCCGTCGCATGGGCAAGAAACGGATTCTGGCGGAGACTGGCGCCGGGCAGCACGGGGTTGCCACAGCAACGGTTTGTGCTCGCTTTGGTTTGGAGTGCGTTATCTATATGGGTGCTGAGGACATGGATCGTCAGGCATTGAATGTGTTCCGCATGGGCTTGCTAGGTGCCCAGGTGCGGCCTGTCACGGCTGGCACAGCAACCCTCAAGGAAGCCACCAGCGAAGCCATCCGGGACTGGGTCACCCATGTGGAGTCCAGCCATTACATTCTAGGTTCTGTGGCAGGTCCCCACCCCTATCCCCAATTGGTAAGGGATTTTCACACGGTGATTGGGGAAGAAACCAAGGACCAGTGCCAGGAAGCTTTTGGTCGCCATCCTGATGTGCTCATGGCCTGTGTGGGGGGAGGTTCCAATGCCATGGGACTGTTTCACCCGTTTGTGGAAGACCAGCGGGTGCGGTTGATCGGGGTGGAAGCCGCTGGCAAGGGGGTGGCCACTGGCCACCATGCTGCCACCTTGACCGCAGGACGCCTGGGGGTGCTCCACGGTGCCATGAGCCTCTTACTCCAAGATGGGGAGGGTCAGGTTTTAGAAGCCCATTCCATTAGCGCTGGGCTGGACTACCCAGGTGTGGGTCCAGAGCACAGCTACCTGAAGGACATTGGCCGGGCTGAATATGTGGCGGTCTCCGATCAAGAGGCCCTGGCAGCCCTGCAACGGCTCAGCCGGCTGGAAGGCATCATTCCTGCTCTAGAAACAGCCCATGCCCTGGCCTGGCTGGATAATCTTTGCCCCAGCCTTCCCGCCCACACCCAGGTTGTGATTAATTGCTCCGGCCGGGGGGATAAGGATGTGAACAGCGTGGCGGAGCGCCTGGGCCATCAGCAATAACCCTTTCCCTCCCATCCCCGGCTCACCAGGGGCATGGGCAACCAAAGGAGCCCCTACAAAATGACCTATCCAAGTCTGCTGGGGCTAGGGGTAGCCATGACCTCCCGTGGTGGAACTCATTGGCCTAAACGGGGAGCTCCACAAGCTGCCACCTCAGGACCGATTCCTTCCTAGGCACAGTAAAGAGAACCCTGCCTCTAAACCACCTCAGGTGGCCAACCTTATATGCATGGTGAGATGATAGAGTTGACCTGCCTTCCTTTTGGGGGTTGTCCTCCATAATGTTCCACTACAATTCAGCTTTTATGAGACGCTTCTTGAAGTGGGCGATTGCCCTGGCCCTGGTCTCCCTGGCTGCTTGCAGTAATTTTGGCGGGCCAAGTCTTGAAGAACTAAGAGCTTTCTATGGTGTCTTTACAGAATCATTGTTAGTAGCTGCATCTGAATCTGGCAATGTAGAGCATGTAAAAGCACTGCTGCGCTTCGGTGCTGGTGAGGAGGAGATTGGCGACAGCTTGCGGTCTGCTTCTCAGGCAGGCCACCATGAAGTTGTGGAAGCACTGCTGCAACACAATCC
>RKSC01000031.1 GCA_007571085.1 Synechococcus sp. PNGco_S_binSS4 | reverse complement strand
TGAGCTACAAGGGCGAATGGGCCGGGTTGGATTTGAACCAACGTAGGCAGAGCCAGCGGATTTACAGTCCGCCCCCATTAACCACTCGGGCACCGACCCATTGCACATGCCCCTAAATCTAGCAGAGCACCCATACCAACACCAGGCCTGGCATGTGGCTTTATCGGTGAGAATGGTGCCACTTATTCACTGCCACTTATTCACTGTACTTAAGCGTCCCATTCCTTACCATAATAATCGGCAGCTTGGCTGGAGTTCTTATTCAACTTTGGCTGGCTTTTCCCCACCATCTGAATCACTCCCTCACCATAGAGTTGCCCCAGCAGATAGAGAGAGCCCCCTAGGACCACAGGGATTTTCCATGGGGGCTTTTGGTCAAATGCCCGGGCAAGGGCCCCGGTGACTGTCCAGGTTGCCCCCAGCTCTGCAGGGGGTGGCTGTAGGCAGCGGGCCAAGGGCTGGGGCAGGTGTTCCTGAAGTGCTGTGGCTGACCAGCAGGAATTATTGGCAACGGCCACAATCCAGGCCCGGTCCCCAGGGCGTAGAAGGGCTTGAAGCATTCCAACAGCATCCTTGCGGGCCAAAATGCCCAGCACCCAATGGACAGATGCCCCTCCTGGCCCATGGGGATGCCATTGGTCCACCTGTTGCCGCAGGTGCAGAGCAGCAGAACGGTTGTGGGCACCGTCAACCAACAGGGGATGACCTTGCCAATGACAGGTTTGTAGGCGGCCGGGCCACTGCAGTGCGGCCATACCCCGTTGGATCACCTGTGTATCCAGGGGATACATGGTGGCGCTGATGTGCTGGAGCACCGCCATGGCCACGGCGGCATTGTCTTGCTGCACACGGCCTGCTAGGGGAAGGTTAAGACCTTGGAAGGTATCTTCTGCCATGGGGGCAACCCAATGGAGCCTGGCGCCACACTCTCTGGCAGCTCGATGGAGCACTTGGCTGACCACAGCCGGTTGTGGACCAGAAAAGGCCACGCAGCCGGGGCTGAGCACCCCGGCTTTGGCTGAGGCAATGGTGGCCAGGTCAGTTCCCAGCATGTCCTGATGGTCTTCTCCAATGGCTGCGAAGGCCACCATGGGGCGATGTCCGTGGGCAGTGGTGGCATCCAAGCTGCCACCTAGACCCACTTCCAACACAGCCAGATCCACTGCCTGGCGGTGGAAGTGGAGAAGGGCCGTAATGGTCAACTGCTCAAATGGTGTGAGGCACCACCGCTGGATCAGGGGCTGCAATTCCACCAGCAAAGCCCGCAGGGTGGTGGGTGTGATGAATGCTTGGCCAACGCGAATCCGTTCACACCAGCTCACAAGATGGGGTGAGGTGTAAAGCCCGCAGCGCAGACCGTGGGCCGCCAAGACCCCATGCACCATGGCGCAGATGGACCCCTTGCCGTTGGTTCCTGCCACATGGACTGTGAGCTACAAGGGCGAATGGGCCGGGTTGGATTTGAACCAACGTAGGCAGAGCCAGCGGATTTACAGTCCGCCCCCATTAACCACTCGGGCACCGACCCGTGCCACCTTCTCCTAACTTAGCAGGCTCCATGCCACGGGATCTGTCCATGGTTCCCCTCACGATCCTTGGTGTCGGGCCCGGTGACCCGGAGCTGATAACTGTGGCTGGTCTGCGGGCATTGCGTGGGGCTCAGACTGTGGCCTATCCCGTGGCCCAGCCAGGGAAGGGGGGCATGGCCCTGCACATTGTTTCCCCATGGCTACAGCATGGCCAGGAGCACCTCCCGCTCCACTTGCCCATGACCACCGCTGCAGCAACCCTGCAGCTGGCCTGGCAGCAGTGTGCACAGCAATTGCTGGAGGCCATGGCTCAGAAACCACCGGTGGTTTTGCTCTGTGAGGGGGATGTCTCCCTCTATGCCTCCGCCAGCTATGTGATGCTCCAGTTGCAGAGGATGGCCTTGCCCCAACTGAGTGTACGGCTGATTCCAGGGGTGACGGCCCTATCGGCAGCGGCAGCAGCTGCCCATTGGCCCCTAGCACTCCAGGGCCAACAGCTTCTCATTGCCCCTGCCCCTGAGAACCCGGCAGCTTTGGACGGCCTGTTGGCCAAGGCGGAGGTGCTGGCCCTACACAAGCTGGGGCACCACTGGGCGGGGCTGCGCCATGCCCTAGAGCACCGTGGCCTGCTGCCCCAGACCATGGTGGTTGAACGGGTGGGTTGGCCCGATGAACGGCTGATTCCCGCCACAGATCTACCCCCTGAGGACTGTTCCTACTTCTCCCTGGTCCTCATTCGCCAGCAGTGGCCACCGGTCCTTCCCAGCCATGGGGGTCCTGGCCATGGTGGGGCCATCTACAACATGCATCATCGTTCATGGTGACCCCCATGGCAACCCTGTGCTGTCCTCAACCCCATTCCGCCGTGGTGCCCCATGGTGGCTGCAAAACTGCCCTCGGGAGCTGATCTGGTGTTGCATGATGCGGGGCCTGGCCATGATGCCCCTCACCGGCATGGGTTTTTACCTGGGCATTGCCTATGGAGACCGCATCAGCGCCATGGCCTTGGGATATGGCTTTGCCGTAGCTGCTGCCCTGGGCATTGCCAGCCGCTGGTTGGCAGGTCGTTCCCTGGATGGGGGCTGCCATTGGTACCACTTGTTGGCTAGTAGTGGTTTGCTGACAGGGATGAGCATGGTTCAGCTGCGAGATATCAGCAGCTGGCCTGCCCTGTTGCTGGGCATGGGCATGCAAGGTTTGGGCCTGGGCCTCTTTTGGCCTGCGGTGGAGATGGCGGTGGCCCACACCCGTGGTACCGTCCCCCTCAGCAAAGCTTTCACCCTGGCCCGCCTCTTCGAAGCTGCCGGCTCTGCTCTAGGTGTGTTGGGTACGGTGCCATTCACTGGGGCTGGCCATTATTCCTGGGCATTTTTGGCCGCTGCCGCCTTGCTGTTTGGCCTGGCCGGGGCAGCCCTTTTGAGCCCTAGCATTGTGGGTGGCTGCCAGAGCTTAAAAACCAGTCAACCTCCAGGCCAGCCGGCAGGCAGCTACTGGTCCTTGGTGAAGATTCAGGGCTTACCAGCGGTGATGCTGATCAGCATCATGGCCACCACGGTCATTATTCTTCAGCAAAGCGCCCTCCCCCTGGATCTGGTGCGTGGCAGCTTGGGACGCCCTGAGCTGGAGCCTGTGGTGGGCAACCTGGTATTGGCGATCCAGTTGGTGCTACTCCTGGTGATGCAATTCCCCGTTGGCCTGCTGGCGAGTCGTTGGCCTGCCATGGTGGGTCTGCGTTGGTCGTTGCGGATCTTTGCCGGTGGTCAGGCCGCCATGGCCCTTTCCTGTCTCCCCATCCCTCAAAACCTGTGGCTGGTGGTTGCTGCCCAGGTGCTCACTGCCCTGGGTACTGCCATCTTCTTACCCGTTGCCAGCACGGCCTGTCTGGAGCGTACCCCCATTCCCCTCCAGGGCCGGGCCCTGGCGGCCTATTCAGAATGTTGGGGCATCAGCTCAATTGTGGCTCCACCGGCGGCGGGGTGGTTGCTGGAGCACCAGAGCCATGGCTTGGGCCTGTGGCTACTGCTCACTGCCCTATGCCTGGCCACCAGTTGCTTGAATCCGGGCTAGCCAATCCCACGGCAGAACCCCCTTAGTCTCCCGCCAAACACCTAACCGGCCCCTTGAGACCATTGGCAATGGCCATGGTTCAGCTGCCTTGTTGTTCTGGGTTCTGCTGCTGGGGTGGGAGCCAGCCTTCCTTAGGAAGAGGTTCGGTGCCATAGGTCCAGTCATCGTAATCAGGATCATTGCGAATGCGCTGATGTTCCTGCTTCTGAACCTCAAAGTTGTGGGGATGAGAGGTTTCCTCCAGAGGGCCCTGTTGTAGCTGGCTCATGGTGTCAATGGTTCCAGTGGGGACAGCCTACAGAAAACTCTCTAGACGTTGAAAAGAAACTCCATCACGTCTCCTTCAGCCACCACGTAGTCACGGCCTTCACTCCGCAGCCAGCCTCGGGACTTGGCTTCAGCCATGGAGCCTGCTTGAAGCAGCTTGTCCCAGCCAATGGTTTGGGCCCGAATAAAGCCCCGTTCAAAGTCACTGTGAATCATGCCAGCAGCCCGGGGAGCCTTCATGCCAGCACGGATGGTCCAGGCCCGGGTTTCCTTTGGACCCGTAGTGAAATAGGTGCGCAGACCCAGGAGCCTATAGGTGGCTTGGATCAAGCTCTGCAAACCTCCCTCCCCCACCCCCAAACTAGCCAAATAGTCCTGCTGCTCCTCCCCATTCAATTCCACCAGCTCCGCCTCCACCTGAGCTGAGACCCGGATGGTTTCTGCCTGCTCTTGCTGAGCCAGTGTGGCCAGTTGCTCGGTCATGGGGTTCCCTGTTGCCAGGTATGCTTCTGCCACGTTGGCGGTGTAGATGGTGGGCTTACGGGTGAGCAGACCCAGGGGCTGAATAAGCTGCTCCTCTGCAGCGGACAAGGGAACCGTGCGGGCTGGGGCCCCACCATTGAGGGCTTCCCCTAGACGCTCCAGCACCCCATCTTCCTGTTGGGCCTCCTTACTGGTGCGCAGCTGCCGCTGTAGCCGTTGGCGGCGCTTATCAATTTGGGCAAGATCTGCCAGGGCCAGCTCCAAGTGAATCACCTCCACATCCCGACAGGGATCCACCGAACCGGATACATGGATGACATCGTCATCCACAAAGCAGCGCACCAGGTGGACAATGGCATCCACCTGGCGGATGTTAGCGAGGAACTGGTTACCAAGGCCCTCTCCACGGCTGGCACCAGCCACCAGGCCGGCAATATCCACAATTTCCAAACGTGTGGGCACCAGTTGCTGGGAATGGGACAGATCCGCCAGCTGCTGCAACCTGATGTCCGGCACAGCCACCACCCCCACATTGGGTTCAATGGTGCAGAAGGGAAAATTGGCGGCCTGGGCTTGGATCTGACTGACCAGGGCATTGAATAGGGTTGACTTGCCCACGTTGGGAAGGCCAACGATTCCGGCACGGAGCATAAAAGGAGGGGATGCTCCTCCATCTTTCCAGGCCAGCCTGCTGAACTTGCTGAA
>RKSC01000081.1 GCA_007571085.1 Synechococcus sp. PNGco_S_binSS4 | reverse complement strand
CTAGAAAACTCTAGTACTAAACAGCAGCACAAAGAGCAACAGGAGCGCATGAGGCTCCTCTATGTGGCCATGACCCGTGCCCAAACCTGGCTGATTGTGGCTGGAGCTGCCGATAAGTCTAAGAAGAAGAAAGACAATTGGTATAATCATGTGGACAAAGGAATGGAGCAGCTTAAAACAACTGTAGCTGGCGGTAAGGTGGAGGAAGGAATTGCTGCTCAACATTTACGGGGGAATGGGGAGTTTTATCCCCATGGTGAGATCTTGCGGCTCAGTTGTGGGCACTGGTGGTCCCCACCTCCCCAGCCACAGACCGATGACCAGCCAGGTAAAGAACCCCCCAGCCTGCCCAACCTGCCCAGCCACCTGTTGGCCCCACCCCAGCTCCCCAAGGCCATGGCAGAGCCCAAGGTGATTAAACCGTCTAATTTGGGCGGGGATAAGGCCTTAGCCGGTGATGGTGAGCTGGAGCCGGAGCAGGCCATGGCCCGGGGCACAGCCATTCATCGCCTCTTGGAGGTGTTGCCATCCATCCCCGATGGATCCTGGCAGGATGTTGCTGCTCCACTGTTGCCCCAGTTCAGTGGTGCGGAGCGGGAGGCCATGGTGCAGGAGGCTGTGAATGTGTTGAGAGCACCGGCCTTGGCAGAGGTGTTTGCAGAGGATGGCTTGGTGGAGGTGGAGTTCACCATCACCGTGGCTGGTGGCCCCATGCAAGGCACCATGGATCGTCTCTTGGTGCGCCCAGACAAGGTTCTGGCAGTTGACTTCAAAACCAATGCCACCGTACCCACCACCCCACAAGAGTGCCCAGAGGGTATTCTCCGCCAGATGGGTGCCTATGAACAGGCTATAAACATCCTGTACCCAGGCCGCCCTGTGGAAATGGCTATTCTCTGGACCCGAACTGCCACCTTGATGTTTTTACCCAGTCCTCTTCTACAGCAAGCATGGCAGCGGGCCCAGGCCCAGCTCACCCACTGCAACCCATCCAACCACTCCTAATGCAGACGCACCTCAGCCAAGGGCAGCCCTCCCCAGGGGAGACCACCTGGACGGCAGCAGAAAGCAGCCGTCTCTATGGCCTGGAGCACTGGGGACAGCCCTATTTCTCCATCAATGAGCGGGGCCATGTGATAGTGCAACCACGGGCTGAGTGGGGCGGCTGTCTGGATTTGGTGTCCCTGGTGCAGGACCTACAGGCGCGGAATCTATCTCTACCCCTAATAATTCGCTTTGATGATATTCTAGAAGACCGCTTGACCAAACTCCATGGTGCATTTGAGCGCGCCATGGCCCAATATAGCTATGAAGGTAAATACCAGGGAGTATTTCCCATCAAGTGTCATCAGCAACGCCATGTGGTGGAGCATCTGGTGCGGGTTGGTCGGCGCTGGAACTTTGGCCTGGAAGCGGGCAGTAAGGCAGAACTCCTTGTGGCCCTAGCCCTGTTGGATGATCCTGATGCCCTGCTCATCTGCAATGGCTACAAGGACAATCGCTATCTGGAAACAGCCATTCTAGCCAGACGACTGGGGCGGCGCCCTTTAGCAGTTATTGAGCAGCCCCATGAGGTGCATGATCTGATTGCCTGTAGCCAGCGGCTGGGCATGACTCCCCTGATGGGTGTGCGGGCTAAGCTTTCCGTACCCAGCATGGGGCGCTGGGGCACCAGCAGTGGGGATGGGTCCAAGTTTGGCCTCTCAGCCCCCCAGCTGCTTGTAACTATCAACACCCTGCAGGAGGCCGGGCTACTGGAGGATTTGCGGCTGCTTCATATGCACATTGGCAGCCAAATTAGTGATATTGCTGTTCTAAAAGAGGCCTTACAAGAAGTGGGCCAACTCTATGTGCAGCTGGTGGCCATGGGGGCACCCATGGGCTATCTGGATGTGGGTGGTGGGTTGGGAGTAGACTATGACGGCAGCCGCACAGCCACAACGGCCTCCACCAATTACTCCCTGCAAAATTATGCCAATGATGTGGTGGCCACCATCCAAGAGTGTTGTCAACCCCACGGTGTGCCCATGCCCACCCTGGTCAGTGAAAGTGGACGGGCCATTGCCAGCCACTTCAGTGTGCTGGTGTTTGATGTGTTGAGCACTGGCACGGTGAATGGGGTGATTCCTCCCCAGCAAGAGGAGGAGCCATTGTTGGTGCGTAACCTGCGGGCACTGCTGGACACCATCAGCCCAGATAACCTTCAAGAAGCATGGCATGATGCACTGAAGTTCAAAGATGATGCACTCTCCGCCTTCCGCCTGGGTTATCTATCCCTCATTGATCGCAGCAAGGCAGAACAACTTTATTGGGCCTGTTGTTGCACCATTGCTGAGCACCTGAGCCGCCAGCCCATCCCTGCCGATCTTCAACCTCTCGCCACTGCCCTGGCAGCCACCTACTATGGTAATTTCTCCATCTTCCGTTCGGCTCCAGACACCTGGGCCATTGACCAACTCTTCCCGGTCATGCCCATCCATCGCCTCCATGAACCACCACAAGCCCTTGGCACTCTTGCGGATCTCACCTGTGATTCTGATGGCAAATTGAATAATTTTATCGGCTCTGGTGGCCATAAATCTTTGTTGGAACTTCACCATCTCCAGCCAGGAGAACCCTACTGGCTGGGTTTATTTTTGGGAGGTGCATACCAAGAGATTATGGGGAATCTGCACAATTTGTTTGGTCGTACCAATGCTGTCCATATCCGTCTGGCACCCCAGGGGGGCTATCGGGTGGAGCAGGTGGTGCGGGGCAACACCACCTCCGATGTGCTGCGAGCTTTGGATCACGATCCCCAAGCTCTTGTGGAACGCCTCAGGCAAGACAGCGAGGCTGCCATTGCAGCGGGCAACCTCACCATCCCTGAAGCCCATCGACTCATTACCCACGTGGAGGAGAGCCTCAGGCAAACCACCTATCTGGGACCGGACATGGTCCCCCACTGAGACTCAGCCCATGGCCCCAAGCCCCACACCTAGGAAACCAGGCTTTTCAATGGCAATCACGCTGGAGCGGGGCACCCTACTGCCACCAGCTGGGAAGTGACCACCAGGGTGTTGGATGCCCACAAACATGGTTTTTTGATCAGGGCTCCAGGTGATGCCAGTCACCTCACATCCTGTCGGCCCTACCATGAAGCGGCGGATGGTGCTGGTTCTCGTATCTGCCACCAGCATCTGATTGTTGCCCATCCCAGCAAAATCCCCCTTGTTGCTGTCGTTCCCATCGGTCTGAATCCATAGCCGCCCCTTACTATCAAAAGCCAGACCATCGGGAGAATTAAACATGTTCTCCGCTGTGATGGCCCTAGAACCAGACTTTGCACCCATGTGAACAGTAGGATTGCCTGCCATGACAAACAGATCCCATTTGAACCCATGGCTGCTGTGGTTGCCGTTGGCAGGAATCCAGCGCACAATATGGCCATACTGATTGTTTGGTCTGGGGTTAACTGCATTCACAGGCTGGTTGGGATGTTGTCCCCGGTCTTTGTTGTTGGTTAGACAGCAATAGGCCTCAACGGCCTGGGGATTAGCTGCCACCCACTCAGGCCGATCCATGGTGGTGGCACCCACAGCAGTGGCTGCCTGGCGGGTGTGAATACAGATTTCCCCTGGACTCATACCAGTGCTCTCCGGTGTCAATGGCAGCCAGGTCCCTGTACCATTCTCATCAAAGCGGGCAGCATAGAGTGTTCCATCCTCCAGAAGACTAGAAGGATTCTCCATACCCTGATGATAGGTTTTTCTGGAAATAAACTTATAGAGATGCTCTCCCCGCTCATCATCTCCCATGTAAGCAACGATATGGCCATCCCCAGCAACCACCATCTCGCAATTTTCATGTTTGAAGCGTCCCATGGCCGTGTGCTTGCGGGGACGGGATGCTGGATCTGCCGGATCAATCTCCACAATGTAACCATGGCGGTTTGGCTCGTTGGCTTCTAAAGCCAGATCAAAGCGCTTCTCCACCGTGGCCCAACCATAGCGATCATTGCTTGCTTTGAGGCCATAGCGCTTCAACATATCTGTGGGTGTCCAGTCAGCCTTAGAAGGACTATGGAAATAGGCATGAAAGTTCTCCTCACAGGTGAGATAGGTTCCCCAAGGGGTACGGCCATTGCCACAGTTGTTAAAGGTACCCTGAACTAGCACTCCATGGGGGTCATCTTGGGTTTTCAATAGGGGGTGGGCCCGACCAGGGCCAGTCACATCCATTGGGGTTTCCGGTGTAATTCGGCGGTTGAGAGGGGAGTCCTTCACCACCTGCCAGCCCTGATCACCACGTCGGATCTCCATCAGGCTGACCCCATGGGCATTCATTCCCTTGCGCACATCATCAGCATTCTCGTGGCTATTGGAGGTGCGATTACCCCAGATAACTTTAGTGTTGGTGTACTCATTATTGACAGCCAGCACTATGCGCCCGTCCACAGCAAAGCAGCTCATGCCATCGTTGTTGTCTCCAAAGGCCATGGCTTGGGATTCGGCCGTACCCCGGGAGGTGGGATCAAAATCCTGACCACTGGACCAGAGTGGATCTCCCCAGGAGGCCACCAGGTGCCATGTGTACCCCTTGGGTAGGGTGATGGTATCATCCTGGTTGGCACCCACGGGCTCAAAATCCATGGGTACTGCCTCAGCATTTGGGGGAAGCACCGCATCAGCAAAAGCGACTACTCCAAAGGCTGTGCCACCCAAAAGCACAGCCCGCCGTGAAACAATCCGATCAAAGTCAAACTCGCACATGTAGGCAACCGCCCAGGACGGAAGTGCAACACCATGGGCTAAGGTATGGAGCCTTTTCAGGTTTAACATCAAGATTCTAGTAAAATCGGTCTAAGCTTTGATTATGGTTGGTTTAGGTCTATTGTGGTTGGAGCCCCTGGAACTGGTTGAGACCAGTGGGTCAGATCTATGGCACGCCCTGCCACCACCAGCCAGTGGCTCTGGCATCGTTGCGCCACAAGGCCATTGAGTCGGGCCAAGCGCTCCCGAAAACGATAGCCACTGACTGAGGCGGGAACCACACCCCAGGACACCTCATCACTCACCAAGATGGTCAGCCCTTGGCTTGGAGGCAGGTGGACTAGCAACTGGTCAACCCGTTCTTGCCAAGCCCCATGCTCCAGCTGCAGAAGGGTGGCAACCCAGCTGCTGAGGGCATCCACCAAGCGAAGTTGGTGAGTAGTTTTGCCTAGGAGCTCTGGCAGAGCAGCGCCACACTCTTGGGTCTGCCAGCTGGCAGGGCGGCGGCGGCGGTGCCGTTGGAGCCGTTCTTGCCAGTCAGCATCCGCCAATGTGCCATCACCGGTGGCCATGTAGAGCACCGGCTGCTGGTGGGTGGAGGCCAGGTGTTCAGCCCACTGACTCTTGCCACTGCCACTGCCCCCTAAAACCAGCACCCCACGCCCTTCTGATGGCTGTTTGTTCACCATTCTGCTGCCCACCTCAGCCCCCACCATTCATGTTCCGCAGTGTGGCAACCGAGGATGGGGAGACACGGTTGAGATAGCGGAAAATCCAATACTTAAAAATTGTGGCCAGGATCACAGGGAACGTTGCCACAAACAAGCCAATAAAACTTCCATTGGGAGGTAGTCCCAGGTGCTCTGCAATACCCTCTAGAAGCACATTCCAGCCCTCAGGGCTATGGTAGCCTACGAAAATATCAGTAAATAGAATAATCACAAAAGCCTTGGCGCTATCGCTCAAGCCATAAATAACTTCATCAAAAAAGCTACGCAGTACACGTAGCTCCTCGCGACAATATAGACATATCAATGCAAATCCCAACAAGCCAAAACCATCTGAGAGAAGGTTCTTTATGGCTGTAGTGCTCTGCCGTTCATTTTCTGCTTGCAGCTGGTCAGCCCTATGGCGTAACTTGGATTGCATGTCCTCAACGGATGGGACTGACTCCCCCCGCAGCAGGGCTTCAAATTCTAACTCTTCCTTATAAATGCGCAGCTTCTCTACAGCCCGCTCTTCCAGGGCCCCTCGGGTGTACATGATTACAGGGGCAGCTGGGGCAATGCGATCCACCAAGGGGGCCACCAACAGGGTGCGGCTGAACTGCTGAAACAACAGGGGAACCAGCACCAACAACAGCAGGACCCGCAATGAAATCAGGGTGGCATCCCGCCGTCGCCGAAAGGCCTGCACCGTGGCAGCTTCTCCATCAGGGGCAAGGCGATCCTGCACCTTGGAAAAAACCCCTAGAAGGCTGCGGGGCACCATTTCAGGGTCTTGGCTGAGTCCTGAATCACGGCTGGTGCCCATGGTTCCCCATTGTTGGTAGGCACCCACCACCTCTTCCACAAATTGCAGCTGCAGCTGCTGCTCCGTGGTGAGCTCCCCTCGACGGGCTTGCAGCTCTGGCAACTCCCCTTTGCACACCCCCATGGCTTGACGAAACTGGCTGGCCACCATGGCCATCATGCCCCTGCTCAAGTCCAGTTTCTGGTCAAAGCGCACCAGCTCCCCTTGGAAGTGCTGCAGCTCCATGGTCTGAATCCGCAATGCTCCTGCCGTAGCGGCCTCCAACCGCTGCAAGAGACTGCCCTTCCCCTGGGCTTGCACCAGATGTCTGAGCCAGCGGTTCAAGCCCATGGCAGGGAAGGCGTCACCGGGAAAATACCCACCACGTGACCATGGGAATAACTGTTCCCAGCCCCAGCAACACGGCCACCCATGTCAAGGCATTGCTAGCGGCAGTCTCCTCACGGCTGGGCACATTAGAGGCCACAGAAGGCATGGCGGCTTCCAACACCGGTGGGCCAGGATCTTCCCCTCCGGCTAACACAGCCTCAATCCGCTCCAGACCCTGGAGCATGGTCACCCGGTAGCCCTCACCACGGCGCACTTGAGTGGCAATGGTGTCTTCTGCGGTGCTCTGCAGCAGGGTGGGGGGAAGAGTACTGGCTAGGGAAGGGCTAGCCACTATGGCCACCTGGCCAGTTTTAGCTTCCATGAGCACCACCAACCGGTCCCCCGGAGCCTGCTGCTGCCAGCCCTCCAGTAGGTTGGTGGCCACGGTGGTGGGGGTGCTGCCATAATCCACCCGCTCCATGGTCAGCAGGTTGGCCTCCACTCCATAGGTGGTCAGTTGGGAAAGATTTTGATTCAGTTCCCCAGTTGTTGCACGGCTGAACACCTGGGCTTGATCCACCACCCGCTCCTCCACAGGTGGGGTGGAGGGGAAGTCAGCAGCTGTCAGTGCAATGGAAGGGGACACCAGCACCACCAAGCCTAGGAAGAACACCAGGAAAAACCGTCCCATCATCACCATCCAACTCCACTTCCGTTATAATGGGCTGCCATAGGGTGGTGGGCCCATTGCAACTTGCCTTTAGGGCTTATCACTTGCCTTTAGGGCTATCAATGGACCATGGCACCTCAGTGGGGCTTGAGCACATCTCGATAGAGGGTGCTTAACACATCAAGGATAGTCTGACGCTCAGAGGAACTGAGTCCCAGGACCTGGGCCAAATTGTCCAGAAAATCCTCCTCATCAGATGTAACCCGATAATCACTTCTAACCAATCTGCAGGCCACAGCAAAAGCTGTCAATCCCTGCTGGTGGTTCAGAGCCTGGGTAGCTTCTGCAACCAGAACATCACTGCCATCTTGACGGATACGGCACAACACCTGGTCAAATAACTGCCCCATGGCCCCCTCCTCCATGTGAACATAGGGGTAACGAAACTCCAGCTCCCGCCGCAGGGCTCGAGCTTCCTCACGGGTGCAAACGCCATCAGAGGCGACGGCGGCAATGGCAATTGCGGCGAAGGCGGTGCCGGTCTCCATAGGGAGAAGGAAGTCAGTTTTTACATTCCAGCAGGGCTGACCCTGGACTGCCATGGTGGAGATCCGTACGGCGCCACCACCATGACCACAGGAGCAGGCCTGAGTCTGCTGACAGGCACCATAGGTGCTGTGGCCCTGGCATTGAATCACCTCACAGCAGGGAGTAGCCCAGCCAATGTGAGCCTGGGGCGCGCTGATGTGGTGGGCTCTCTCATGGCAGTGGGCCTCATGTTGGTGGGGCTGAACTGGACCCGTGTGGATCCCACCAGCCAAGAACCACTGGTTCTCCGTGGAGAGCAGGGTCTGAAGTTGGCAGAGCCCTTACCGGAGAGCATCAGGGAAGAGCTGGGCTGGGGATCCCAAATGGTGCTCCTCAACACTGCCGCTGTGGCCATCCACTGCATCTGGAACCAGCGCCCCCTGCTCTGCCGTGGTCTGCTCACTGGCAACTCCTATGAGGAGGGGCCCCTAGCCCGGCGGGTGCTGAGCCGCCAGCAGCGGCTCCATCTGGTGAACCTCAAGCTTTTCCCCGGTCGCCAGGAGTTCACCTACTTGCCGGAAGATACACCAGCTGTCCTTCTAGAACCCCTAGGTTCCCAAGGGCTGGTGGTGGTGGCTGGTGCCAGCCCCCGCTGCTTCAATGCCGGGGATTTGGGTTGGGTTGAGGGCTGGGCCCAGCGCCTGGGCCTACGGCTGGAGGAAGCGGTCTTGGAAGGGAAGCTTATAGGCTCCATGGGGGAACACAACAGCGGAAAACCCCTGTGATGGACAGAAAAACCCTGTTTTGTGGTGATGGCTTTGTGGGTTGGCAGGCCCTCAATGACACCATCATGGGAGGTGGTAGCCAGGGCCACTGCCACTGCGGCAGCTGGGGGCTGGAGTTCACTGCCCAGGTGGTCCGTCAGGGGGGTGGCTTTATCAGCTGCCGCTCCCCTGAGTTGGTGCCACCCCTGGATCTGGGCCCCTTCTCTGCTCTGCGCCTGGTGATGAATGGGGATGGGCGCCGCTACAAATTGGCCCTGGCCTGCAATGATCCCCTGAGTCGGGCCAGCGCCTTGATCCCCGGTGGGTTGCGTTGGGTGAGCGAGTTTGATACGGCAGCCAATGGAACCAGCAGGGTGGTAATTCCATTCACGGCTTTGCGGCCGGTGGTGCGGGCCAAGCCTGTGTCTATTCCCATCCCCTTTGATGTGCAGCGGGTGAGCCGTTTCCAGCTTCTCCATTCCCGCTTCAATGACAGTGGTGGAGAAAACCCAGGCTTTCGTGCGGGCCCTTTGCGCTTCACCCTGAGGTCCATTGAGGCGGTTAGCTCAGGTCTAGATCGGTAACCGCACCACGGCTGCTGCTGCTCACCAAGTGGGCATACTTGGCCAACACACCCCGACGAAAGGGAGGAGCAGGTGGTCTCCAGTTGCGCCGCCGTCGAGCCAGTTCTTCCTGGGGCACATTCAGTTGCAAGAGACCCTGGGGGGCATCAATGGTGATGGTGTCTCCGGCTTCCACCAAGGCGATGGTGCCGCCAACGGCAGCTTCTGGGGCCACATGGCCCACCACCATCCCAAAGGTGCCACCACTAAATCGCCCATCTGTGATGAGACCCACCTTGTCCCCCAAGCCAGCACCAATGAGGGCGGATGTGGGGGCCAGCATTTCCCGCATTCCAGGACCACCTTTGGGACCCTCATAGCGGATCACCACCACATCCCCAGCCTGGATGGCACCGCTGAGAATGGCCTCCAGGCATTCCTCCTCACTGCCATAAATCTTGGCAGGTCCAGTGATGACCGGATGGTTGACACCACTGATCTTTGCCACGCTCCCCTCTTCAGCCAGGTTGCCCCGCAACACTGCCAGGTGACCTGTTGAGTAGAGGGGGTTTTCCATAGGCCGGATCACATCTTGGCTGGGATCCGGTCGGGCGGGAACATCCTTGAGGGTTTCAGCAACGGTACAGCCGGAGATGGTGGGGCAGTCTCCATGGAGCAAACCCTGCACCAACAGCATCTTCATCACCTGGGGGATGCCACCAGCACGGTGCAGATCCACCGTCACATACCGTCCACTGGGCTTGAGATCACAGAGGACAGGTGTGGTCTCACGGAGGGCTTCAAAGTCTTCCAGGGTTAGAGGGACAGCAGCAGCATGGGCCGCAGCCAGCAGGTGGAGCACGGCATTGGTGGAACCCCCAACGGCCATCACTACCCGTATGGCGTTCTCAAATGCCTGGCGGGACATGAGATCCCGTGCCTTGAGCTGGGCAGCAATGGCCCGGATTAATACCTCAGCTGAAGCGGCGGCACTGTCTGATTTTTCAAAGTCTTCCGCCGCCATGGTGCTACTCCGAGGCAAGCTGAGTCCCATGGCTTCAAAGGCAGCAGCCATGGTGTTGGCGGTGAACATGCCACCACAGCTCCCTGCTCCGGGACAGGCCTTCTTCTCCACCATCAGCAATTCAGCCTCGCTGATGCCACCGGCAGCGTGTTGCCCCACCGCTTCAAAGGCGCTGACCACTGTCAGATCCCGACCATCATGGTGCCCCGGCTTGATGGTTCCCCCATAGACAAAGATGGAGGGGATGTTGAGACGGGCCATGGCAATCATGGCCCCGGGCATGTTTTTGTCACACCCTCCAATGGCCAAGAGCCCATCCATGCACTGGCCATTGCAGCAGGTCTCAATGCTGTCGGCAATCACCTCCCGGGACACCAAGGAGTAGCGCATCCCATCCGTGCCCATGGAGATGCCATCACTCACCGTGATAGTGCCAAACACCTGGGGCATGCCACCAGATTCATGGAGGGTGGCCTCTGCCCGTCGGGCCAGATCATTCAGGCCAATGTTGCAGGGGGTGATGGTGCTGTAGCCATTGGCAATACCCACGATGGGTTTGTTGAAATCATCATCACCAAAGCCCACTGCACGGAGCATGGCACGGTTGGGGGTACGGCGTACCCCCTGGGTAATGGCCATGGACCGACGCGGCAATGGAGCTGCGGTCGTTGGGGTCATGCCGTCGCTGTGGAGAACCTCTCAACCATCGTTGCCCATGGCCTCCAATTGGCGGCGCACATCTTCAATAGCGGTATGGATCTGACTCATGCGGTCCTCCAGGGGTTGGGGGATGGTCTTCCCCTCAGCCATGGTGTCCTCCCCATAGCTGTCGTCATCAGCCATACGGGGCATATGGAGCATGCGTTGTTGCCGTCTGACCAGACGATTGCGCTGTCTTGGCGCCAGCATTAGCCAAGCCACAGCAGCACCACCTAGAAGTGCTCCATAGATGGTGGCCATAACAATGGTGCCGCTTGTTGATCGATCCGTCATGGTGTTCCCTGCACTCCCCTTACAGCCTATTGACAGGGGAGGGGTCTCAACCACCGGTGCTAAACAGGCGATCCCCAGCATCCCCCAACCCTGGAACAATGTGCCCGGCTGAGTTCAGCTCCGGATCAATGCAGCCGGTGTAAATGGTCAGATTGGGGAAGGCCGCCCCAAGGCGTTGCAGGCCCGGTGCCGAGCAAAGCACCGTGATCACCCGCAGCCGCTGCCCTTCCACACCCAAGTGGTTTAACCGCTCCAGGACCGCCATCAGGGTTGCACCGGTGGCCAGGATGGGATCAAGCACCAACACCCCGGTCTGCTGAGCAATACGCCCTGGCAAACCATCGTAGTACCACTGCACAGTACCCGCCGCCTCACCACGCCGTAGACCCACATGCCAAATCTGGGCATGGGGAATCACCCCCTGGGCACCATCCCAGAGCCCCAAGCCAGCCCGGAGAATGGGCACCACAGCCAAATCCACAGACTGATCCACCACCTGTCCAGTGGTGTGGTCCAGTGGTGTGGTGACCGGTGTGGGGCAGTGGGGCAGCCAATCCCGTAGGGCCTCATAGCTGAGCCAGCGCCCCAGCTCCTGCAGGGCAGTTCTGAAGAGGGGACCTGGGGTGTGGGTATCCCTGGCCATGGTGAGCCAGTGGGCAATGAGGGGATGAGGGGGCACTACAACCCGCAATGTGAGCGCCATGGTTCAACCCTCTCGACAGATTCGCTAGTCTGCCTCCACCAATGTCCTTATGCACGAGAGCAGACCATGGTTCATCGGCAGTGGCTGCTGGGTTTGCTGGCCGCTTTTCTACTGATCCTGCTGAGCCCTTTGCCGGGATGGTCCATCACAGCACCAGAGCTGCGCAGCTCAAGGGCCAATCAGTTGATCAGCCCAGACATGCATGGACGCCAGCTCCAGGGTGTGGAATATGTCAAAGCTGAGTTGGCTGGGGTGGACTTCTCCTCCAGTGATCTCACCGGTGCCATCTTCAACACATCCAACCTCAGCGGTGCAAACCTGCAGGGTGCCATTCTCCGGGATGTGGTGGCTTTTGCCAGCCAATTCAATGGCGCGGATCTACGGGATGCTGTGTTAGAAAATGGATTATTTATGCAAAGCAGCTTTACCGATGCCCGGATTAGGGGGGCTGATTTCACAGAGGCCGTGGTGGATCGAAGCCAGCAGGCGGCCCTTTGCAAACGGGCCAATGGTCACAACAGCATCACTGGTCAAGACACACGGGCCAGCCTCAACTGTACCCAGTTCAGGAACTAACCCGGTCTTCTCCCAAGTTATCCACCTACACTTGTTTTGTAGATCCTAATTTCTACATGGTAAATCCCCATCCAATTTCTGATGATGTTGCGATTGTCTAGGTCTCTGCCCTTGGCCATGGCAACTGCTGCCACGGTGATTATGGCTCCCAGCTGGGCCCACCATCCTTTTGAAGGTGTGGAACCCCAGGAGCTTAGTTTTGCTCAAGGTCTGGTGAGTGGTCTGGCACACCCTCTGTTGGGAACCGATCACCTGGTTTTTCTCCTGGCCATTGTTGTGATGGCCCTGGTCACCACAGGGCAGTGGGTTATTCCTCTCTTAGCCAGTGGGCTGGTGTGCAGCGCCCTAGCAGTCATGGTGGGAGCCACACCCGGAGATGGCTTGAGCTTGGCATTGGAGCTGGTGGTCACCTTCAGTTTGATAGCAGCAGGCCTAGCTCAGGCTGGCTGGCTCTCCCCTGGGGTTCTATTGCCCTTTATGGGGGTTCATGGATTCCTTTTGGGAGAGACCATGATTGGAGCTGAACCCACCCCACTGCTGGCCTATGGTTTGGGTCTACTACTCTCCCAAGGCACCCTGCTTATAGTGGTCACAGCCCTACTGGCCAAGTCCAAGGCTATTCTGGCCATGGTCCAGGGTTTCCGCCTGCCTACCACAATCCTCTTGGTGAGCCTGGGTGTGATCTGGACAGGTGCCCGATTTGGTTCAGCCCTATCAGCTTAAGCCTTGCCATATACCATGGGATTATGACCAGCAAGCTTCCGGTCACCATTGTCACAGGCTTCCTGGGAGCAGGGAAGACAACTGTCCTGCGCCATGTGCTCAGCCAAAACACCCGTCGCCTAGGGGTGTTGGTCAATGAATTTGGCGATGTGGGACTAGATGGTGCTGCCCTAGCAAATTGCGGTGTCTGTGCAGCAGAGTCCAGCAACAACCCTGCTGCTGCTCCCACTGTGGTGGAGCTGGCCAATGGTTGCCTCTGCTGCACAGTGCAGGAGGAGTTTTTGCCGGTGATGCTGGAGCTGCTGGAGCGACGCCAGAGCCTGGATGGAATCATCATTGAAACCAGCGGTCTGGCCTTGCCCCAACCACTGCTGGAGGCCTTCCGGTGGCCAGAGATTCGCACAGCTGTCACCGTAGATAGTGTGGTGACCATGGTGGATGGGGAGGCCCTGGCTGCAGGCAGCGTGGTGGGGGACACCGCAGCAGTGGAGCGTCAGCGCCAGGCAGATCCAGAATTGGACCACCTCACCAGTTTGGAGGAGCTGTTGGCTGCTCAGCTGCACAGTGCGGACCTGGTGCTGGTGAGCCGTGCCGATAAGATTTCCACCGCTGAGCTGACCGCTGTTCAAGAACGCATCCATAGTCACCTACGCCCAGGGGTGCCGGTGGTGCCCAGCCATCGGGGTATGGTGCCCCCTGACCTGCTCCTTGGGCTGGGGTGTGAGGCAGAAGATGACCTGGGCCGGATTAACCACCACCATGATGACCATGACGGTGAACACCACCACGCCCCGGTGAGGAGCACCGTGGTGCAGATGGAAGGAGCCTGGAACCGCCAGGACCTGGAAGCCCTGCTGCGTCAACAGTTGACAGCCATGGGCCTACTGCGAGCCAAGGGATATGCCACCATTGCCGGCAAAGCCCTCCCCCTGCTCATCCAAGCTGTCGGACCCCGTTTGGAGAGTTGGTATCAGGCCAGCCCTAGGCACGGTGGGGGCTTAACTTTGGTGCTAATTGGTTTTGGGGTGGATTCATCTCCCCTAGAGGCTGCCTTGGAGGCCATCCGCCTGCCATCCTGATGTAAGGACAACCAACCCCTTGCTGCCACCATGGCCCACTTCCATGCCACCGTCCGCGTTAGCCTGCGACCATCTGTTCTGGACCCGGCTGGAGAGGCAGTCTGCGCCGCTGCCCAACGGCTAGGCCATGGAGCCATCCAAGCCATTCGCATTGGCAAGGCCATTGAGATCCAGCTGGATGCTCCAGATGCGACAACAGCTCGGCAGCAATTGGAATCCCTCAGCGCCCAGCTGCTGGCCAATCCGGTGATGGAAACCTGGAGCCTGGAGCTACACACCCGGGCTGAGGAGGACTGAGATGCACGTTGGTATAGCCATCTTTCCCGGCGCCAACTGCGACCGGGATGTGGGCTGGGCCCTAGGGGGCTCCATGGGCTGGCGGGTGACGTTTCTGTGGCACCAAGAAGCAGCCCTACCCAAGTTGGATGCCCTCATACTGCCCGGTGGTTTTAGTTATGGGGACTACCTCCGCTGTGGAGCCATTGCCAGCTCAGCCCCCCTGCTGAGGGCTGTGGCAGATTTTGCCGCGGCAGGGGGACCAGTTTTGGGTATCTGCAACGGCTTTCAAGTGCTAACGGAAGCCGGTCTACTGCCGGGTGGGTTGACCCGCAACCAGGGACTCCACTTCATTTGCCGGGATCAGCCCTTACAGGTGGCTAGCCAACGCTCCCTCTGGCTACACCAGTACGCCGTTGGCGATTCCCTCACATTGCCCATTGCCCATGGGGAAGGTTGTTACCAGATTGATGGCCCAGGGTTGCGCCAGCTGGAAGACAATGGTCAGGTTGCCCTGCGCTACCTGGGCAACCCCAATGGTTCCATTGACGGTATTGCTGGAGTGAGCAACCGGACGGGCAATGTGCTAGGGCTCATGCCTCATCCGGAACGGGCCTGCGACCAGGCCACCGGTGGCACCGACGGGCAAGTTCTATTTCAAGGCCTGGCCAAGTGGGTGGGCCCCATCACTTGAGGGCAGCAAAGTATTCCTTGGATTTAACCGGGTCAGGATTCATGGTGGAATCACCGGGCTCCCAACCGGCAGGGCACACCTCATCGGGGTGGCTGCGCACGTACTGGAATGCTTGGAGGGTACGCAGGGTTTCATCCACATTGCGGCCCACCGGCAAGTTGTTGACGGTGGCATGCATAATCATGCCATCCGGATCAATAATGAACAGACCCCGAACAGCCACACCAGCCTCCTCATCCAAAACATTATAGTCCTTGGCAATGGTCTTTTTCAGATCAGAGATCAAAGGATAGGCAATGTCCCCCAGACCACCTGCTTCCCGATCTGTCTGCAGCCAAGCCAGGTGGGAAAACTCACTGTCCACAGAGACCCCCAGGATTTCTGTGTCCTTGCTTTTGAATTCTTCGTAGCGATCACTGAATGCTGTGATTTCAGTGGGGCATACAAAGGTGAAGTCCAATGGGTAGAAGAAGAGCACCACATATTTGCCGCGGTAGTCAGACAAATTTACCGTTTGAAACTCCTGGTCAAATACGGCTGTGGCCGTGAAGTCTGGAGCTTGCTGGCCAACACGGATTGTCATGGTGGTGGAAATGGATCTAGGGTGTCCTGAGCATAGGCACGCTACTCACCTGCCCAGTCCACACACCCTAACAACACCAGAGCCTCAAGGGGGTACACTGGTCACAGAGACCACCAGGAATCAACCATGGGATGGGACCCCAGTGTCATGGGTAAGTTTGCAGCCACAAGCCACAAGCGTTTGATTAATCAGCTACGCAATGATCTGCGGGCTGAGACCCCAGCACCCCAATCACCCGCCTCCGTTCGGAAAGCTGACAGCACCAACAGAACCTCAGCCCAGCCCAGTGCTTCAGGCCAAGGGCAGGAGAAAAAGCCGGAGCAGCGCAAGCAATCTCCATCCCCCTCTTTCCGTGAACGGCTCAATGCCATAGACATGCGGTGAGGGGCACAGGTAAGAGGCAGGAAAGCTTCCGGCAGATCCGCTGTGCAGTGTGGTATGATTGCAAGACGTGGCACAAGACATGGCCCTACAACTTGATTTCGAGACTCTCAGAACGGCAATCAAGGAGGATGCTGCCTTCCGCCGCATCTGCAAGCTTCAGCCGGTTGGTGGCAAAGGTGACAAAATCTTCCCGCCAACCTATCCGGGTGAACGCACAAACGACCTACCACGTCATGTTTTCGAGAAACGCCGCATTGATGGGGAAGACATTTGGTGCGTCCTGGTTGACAGCGTTCAGAGCCAGGCCAACCGCCTAGAAGAGGCCCTATTAGCAGCAGCCGATAGGGAAGGCAATGGGGTGGGGATCCACTATTTCCTTACGCCACAGTAGATTTCAGTGGGAAGGGTCTGGAGCCGTTAAAGCAGATTACCTCCCTTGAGGCACCGCACCGGATCTATGATGCCATCTTTAGGGATAGCGAAGTTCTTAGTGGGAATGAGACAGATGAGGGGAAGCCTTTTATGCAAAGTGAGGAAGGTAAGCGCATAGCTTCCGCAAAGCCAGGTGATGCAACAGCGTTGTTGGAGATGTGCCCCACAGCACTTGTTTTTGGTGCCTGGCATAGTCAGGGAGAAGGTGGTGGCCTAGGTGCAAAGTTTCCGCGTACGCTTGTGTCTGAGATTATGGCCATTGGCACACCTATTGAGGAAATTGTTATCAATAACCGAGGCAATGAAAGGCAGGTTCGAACTGCAGGTCGGCGCACTGGAAGTCGGGTAGATCCCTTGGGTATTCTTCGCAAAGTAGATGTGTACAGCGGCCCATCTGGCTGGGATACCGATAAGGTATCCGCAGGTAAAGGTGCAAAATCCGTCCGTCCCTCAGAAATCAATCACGGCAATATCGCCCCCAGCGTAGTGCCCCTCGGTGTGACCTGTGACTATGTGGAACACCGGGCCACAATTACCCTGGCTGGTATTAGGCGACTGCGTTTCGGCCATGACAGCAAGGATAAGGATATTGCGGGTCGGGCACTGGTGGCCGCCCTTGGCCTTTTGGCAATCGCTGAACAGGATACCTACGGCTATGCGTTACGTTCCCGTTGTGATCTTGTTTGTGAAGGGATCGCACCGCTTGAACTAGTACATCAAAATGGTGATATGTCCCAAGTGACATTGGATCACAAATCCGCGGTTTCTCTATATCGAGAAGCTTATAGGAAGGCTAAAAACTCAGGATTCACATTTCACTCTCTTAAGTTGAAACCACAAGAAAAGCTGGTAAGGATTATTCAGAAAAGCCGCGAGCTGGCATTGCAAGGTAAAGGTGGAGAAGAGGATAGCTGATGAATCTTATCCTAGAAATCGAGTTCCTGACCGGTGTATGCCGCGCCGCGCGCAGCCCCAGCCATCCTACACCAGACTGGCCACCACAACCCGACCGTGTATTTTCAGCACTGGTATCAGCCTGGGGAGTCCGGGGTGAACTCCCCGATGAGCGGGCTGCCTTAGAGTGGCTGGAAAGGCAAGAGTCTCCCAAAATCCAAGCCAGCGACCAATATGCCAGAACTGCACCCGATGTTTATGTGCCACCTAACGATCTCAAGATACCCAGCAAACTCAATAAATCCGACATCAAAGTTAGAATTCTACCAGATCAACGTCCGGGCCAAGCACGACGTTTTCCTGTAGCTCGACCTGAAGATCCTAATGTGGAGCTGATCTGGTCAAAAGTACCAGAAACCATAGTGCTCGATTCCCTCAATGCAGTGGCCAGCTGCATAGGATACATTGGCCATTCATCTAGCCTGACACGGTGTCGGTTCTCGGCTAGCAATGGGAAGGTTACCAAACGAAAGCCGACCTTAGCAAGACGCCAGATTTATCCAGGCCGGCTGGTTGAACTGGAAAAGGCATATCATGTTAGGCCAGAACATCCAAATATATCGCCAGGTGCACCTATTGTCCAGCAGCCTAGGCTAGAGCAAAGGTCTTCACCTGATTGGCTAGTACTGGAGGTCATAGGAGGTGAGATTCCTGATATTCGTGCGTCAGCGCTTGTTTGCCGCTTGCTACGGCAAGCATTGATGGCTGGTTACCGGAGGGCTGGTCAGGGAGACACTATTCCCGAGATTGTCTCCGGTCATACACCTGATGGCACCCCGACACGGAAATCCCATTTATCAGTTGTACCCATGACTTTTGTGGGTTCACGCTATGCAGATGGCCATGTTCTTGGTTTTGCACTAATCCCGCCCCCTGGCGTATCACTGCTCAAGCTTGACGGATTCAGAGCTGCATTTGAAACAGTGGCACATTATTGCACCAAAATGCAACGGCGTGTCCTGTCTTTACAAGGGATGCCGCTGAGCGGACGATTAGATCTCGCACCCGCACCAGACAATAAAGATGGCAAACGATCACTCTCACCGGATCCTTATCTGATGGCTGCCCGCTGCTGGGCTAGCGTAACACCGATTGTACTGGATAGGCACTTAAAAGCGAGTAGAGATGATGCTGAGATTCGTAAGCTGGTTGCAAATGCTTGTACAAATGCTGGGTTACCGCAACCTGATCCTGAGCAGATCTTGATCACTAAGCATTCAGCAGTTAGAGGCGCACCAGCTGCTTGGCCATCAAGGGGTGAACCACCTTGGACCCGGTGGAAGGTTCCAAAACCACTGGAAAGCAGGCGCTTGATTCATGCCGTTATCAACTTCCAGCAAGACTTGTCTGGCCCTGTCCTTATTGGCGCTGGTCGGTTTACCGGTCTTGGCCTCTGTCGCCCCATGGAGTCTTGAATTATGGATCTTCACCCTAAAGATTTTGCCGACTTTTTCTGCAATCTGCACGGCTATGATCCATTTCCCTGGCAGCAGGCTCTGGTGGATCAGATCGCAGATTCTGATTCATGGCCAGACGTGTTGAAGTTGCCCACCGGTTCGGGAAAAACTGCGGCTTTGGACGCAGCGTTGTTTCATCTAGCCCTACGTGCCCACACACCGAACAAGGCGGCTTTGCGGATCATCTTTGTCGTTGACAGACGTTTGGTTGTGGATGATGCCTTTGTCCGTGCAAAGAGAATGGCTAAGATCCTTCATGATTCCCTAACAGAAGGTGCAGGAGGCAATTCTGTCCTTAAGGAAATCGCCCAAAGACTGCAGAGGCTAGCAGGCAAAGACGGTCCACCCCTAGTTGCGCAGCGGCTCCGGGGTGGTGCACCTCTGGAACACGATTGGGCACGCACACCAACCCAACCCACTATCCTTTGCTCCACAGTTGATCAGGTGGGTTCTCGGCTGTTGTTTCGCGGATATGGCGTGTCTGACCGCATGAAGCCTGTGCACGCAGGCTTACTGGGGGTCAACAGTCTGATCCTGCTAGATGAAGTACATATTGCTGAGCCATTCCGGCAAACGCTTGAGGCCGTAGGCAAAGTTGGCCAGGCTAGATTCAAGTTTGCTCTTTTATCAGCCACACCAGGGAAGAAAGCGGATCATCCGTTCACACTCACAGCTAAAGATCGAGACGATCCCACACTCAGCAAAAGGCTTGAGGCGTCTAAGCCTGCCAGGCTAAAGTTGGTTAATGACAAAGATATTGACATTACCGTTAAAGAATTCACAAGTGAGGCGCAAGCCATGGCCAAGGAGCTTCAAAAGCAGAACATTCCCACTGTCGCGGTTGGCGTTATCGTCAATCGTGTTGCTCTTGCCCGTAGGATTTTTCAGAAGCTAGATAGCAAGGATTTGGGCGACACCGTGCTGCTGATCGGACGGTCACGCAATGTGGACAGGGACGAGATCGTTAATGCGCTTGCTCCCTTTCGAACTGGTAAAGACAGATGTAACCAGCAATCCAAATCGCTTTTTGTGGTTGCAACCCAGTGTCTGGAAGTGGGTGTAGATTTGGATCTTGATGGCCTCGTGACTCAAGCTGCTCCCCTGGATGCACTGCGTCAACGCTTCGGGCGGCTCAACCGTGCCGGTAGGTCAATCCAGGCTCAAGGTGCTATTCTTGCCCTCAAGAAAGATGTTGCAGGAAAAGCTGATGATCCAGTCTATGGTGACCGTATTCGCAGCACTTGGGAGGTACTCAAGAAAATCGCTGATGGGAAGAAGGTGGATTTTGGTGTGGAATCACTATCCTTTGAGGCATTGTCTAATGCGCTAAAAGAGTTGTCTAATGCGCTAAAAGAGAAGGAGCTGCCAGTAAACCCAGATGATCTTGCCTCAGAACAGCCTGATGCTCCAGTCCTCATGCCCGCTTATCTTGACTTATGGTCACAAACATCACCACAGCCAACTGCAGCACCGGATATAGGACTATTTCTTCACGGAGTCCAGCGAATGGCAGCAGGTGTCTCTGTTGTTTGGCGAAGCGATATATCTGAAAATGATCTGGAAGAGAAAACAGGGGTCAATCTCAAAGAAATCATTAGGCTGGTGCCACCGCGGGCAGGTGAGGCAGTGGAGCTTGCACTTTGGGTGGCACGGGAATGGCTACTGGGATCAGAAAATGCTCACCTTGATCTATCGGATGTACCTGAGCGGGAGGAAAAGCAGGGGACAGGTCACTCTACTGGGAAGAGAGCCTTCCGTTGGGCAGGCTACGATAATCCCGATACTGGCATCGTCAGTGCAAACGATTTGAGAGTAGGTGATCTACTAGTTGTTCCAGCCGAGTATGGTGGTTGTGACAGATTTGGATGGGCCCCCGAGTCAGATGTACCTGTTGCGGATGTTGCTGACAAGGCGGCAAAGCCCTATTGGAAGCAGCGGTGTGCAGTTCGCGTAGCCCCCGATATAATGAGTAAGGAAAGCTCATGGAAGTATTTATCAAACATATTCGCTTCTGAAAACATCGACAGCCCTGAATTGGTGGAACGGCTGCTTTCTGCAATATCGTCTGATCTGGAGCAAGATAAGACAAATGACAACCAAACACTCCGCAGTATTTGTGAGCCATTAAAGGCTCTTCGCTGTGCTAAGGAACGGATCATTGACCTCCACTTTCCCTATGCTGGAGGTCGCAAAGGAGGAGTGATTCTTGTTGCCGAGAAGGGTGTTAGTGAAGCAGAAAATGTGGAAATGGCTATCCCTACAACGGAGGACGACGGAGCTTCTCACACTTCTAGCAGGCCCGTGCTTCTTGACGATCATGGATGTCATGTGGCTCGATTCGCAAAGTGTTTTGCCCAGAGACTTGGCTTGCACGAAGAAATTGTAAAGGACCTTGAACTTGCAGCTTTTCTCCATGATGCTGGCAAAGCAGATCCACGGTTTCAGACCATGCTCACAGGAGGCGATCCTTGGAATCGGCCTGAAGGGCCACCACTGGCTAAGAGTGGACGGTCGTGGTCGCCACAGGTCTGGGAACGCTCCGGACTGCCCAAGGGCTGGCGGCACGAAGCATTGTCAGTGCGGATGGCACAGGCCCATCCTCGCTTTGCTGAAGCCCATGACCGCAAGCTTGTCCTCTGGCTCATTGGAACCCACCACGGTCTAGGACGACCACTTTTCAACTTTTGTGATCCGGAGCCAGAACAGGACTTACCACCATGCCTTGATGTTGACAACTGGAAAATTCCGGTTAAGCGGCCAGGGCCACAATCATTGGCTTTCTATTTCGATGAAACCGATGGGGCTGACTGGCCATCCTTGTTTGTAGACCTGAAGCGTAAATATGGCATGTGGACTTTGGCCCATCTAGAAGCAATCCTACGCCTGGCAGACCATCGGGCCTCAGAGGAGGAGCGTGCATGATTGGTTTCACAACACACCGCCTCGACGGCTTGGAGCCCGACAATTTGCTTGCTTTTATGGCATTGCTGGGCCTGCTTCGCACTCTTGAGGAGTCAAAACCTCTTTGGCGTACACGGGTCTCTTGGACATGGGACAACCCACCCCTTCGCCCTTTGCTGTGGACGCCAGAAGGAATCGGGAGTGACACCATTGTAGAGGCCGCAGCCGAAGGTTTAAACACTTTAGCTTCACATCATGTATTCACAGACACAGACCTAGACCCGAAGAAATTTGACCCGAAGAAATTAAAGCTCTCCCCTGAGGATGCAGCTAAAATACTGCGTAAATTTGCTGAAGCTTCACATAAAGACCAGTATGGACGGTATAAAGCTGATCTTTGGGCTGCTCTCATCAGCGACGCAGCTGTAAAGAGTAAAAAGAGTAAGGAGATGGAAGCCGAGCAAACACCACTTTGTCTTATGTTTGGTCAGGGGCACCAGCATTTTCTGGAGCGCCTGAACCGGGTTCCACAGCAGAAAACTCCACCAAAGCGAGGCAAAGATAAGAGGGCTATTTCCGAGACGGATTGTTTGCGGGAAGCCCTGCTCAAGGTTTGGGAACGTCCCGATCAGAAGACTGACTCTTTCCGCTGGGATTACAACGAGGACGTTCGCTATGCTTTACGTGCACGGGATCCGAGCAAGGATAGGGAGCCCACACAACACGGTGCTAACAGACTTGCGGCCATTGGCCTCTCAATCCTGACCGTTGCTCCAAGACTGAGGGATGGCAAGGTGAGGCTGGTCGTTCTAGGTGGTGGTCGCGACAGCTTTGTTTTCCGCTGGCCAATTTGGCGAGAACCAATTAGCCTCAACGGCGTACGTGCCCTACTGGGCCATCCGCGGCTGGAGCAGCCAGACACACGTGCCGCCCTTGGCATTGTTCAGCTTTATCAAGCCCAGCGCATCTCAGTTGGGAAGTTCTGCAATTTCACGAGGGCAGAAGCAAAGCTTGATTGATGAACTCTCATAAACTCCAGCCCCATTTTCCCCAAACCTCAGCCAATGGTAACCATCCCCTGGTGCCGGTGCGGATGGTCAATGAGTTTGTGTATTGCCCGCGCCTTGCCTATCTCATGTGGGGCCAGGCTGAGTGGGTAGAGACTGGTGACACCGTGGACGGACAGCGGGTTCACGCCCGTGTTGATCATCCGAGTGCCCCGCTGCCTGATCCAGGAGCACTGGATCTTGATGAAGACAAGGTGGTGAGC
>RKSC01000072.1 GCA_007571085.1 Synechococcus sp. PNGco_S_binSS4 | reverse complement strand
AGCTAGGCCCTGGGGAGAGCTTGTAACTAGAAGCCCGTAACTAGCAGCTTGTAGCTAGACAAGATGGCTTTATGAAAAACGAGACTTGGCCCACCAGACCTAGGCCAAAGAGAAGGCATAGCCCACCCCAACCACCAATCCAAGAGATACAGGTTCCAGGCAATGGCTGCCATCATGGCTCTGCAGGGGGGGCTTGAAGGGTGCCATAGCGGCGTTGACGTTGTTGAAAGTCCCTGAGGGCAGTGGCTAGGGCCACCTGGTCAAAATCTGGCCAGAGCACATGGGTGATGTGGATTTCTGCATAGGCCAGTTGCCAGAGCAAAAAATTGCTAATCCGAAACTCTCCACTGGTGCGGATCAGCAGATCGGGATCGGGATCACCAGCGGTGAGAAGCAATTTGGCAAAACGGGTCTCATTGATGTCATCGGGATCCAAAAGTCCTTGACGCACATCCTGGGCCAGGCGGCGGGCCACCTGAACCAGTTCACGGCGCCCTCCATAGTTGGTACACACGTTGAGACGGACCCGATTGTTGTGGGCTGTTCGGTGTGTGGCCTCAGCAATGTGCTCTTGCAGCACCAGAGGCAAACCATCCAGCTCACCCAGAAAGCGGAGGCGGACCTGGGCTTCATCCAGGGCATCCAGCTCCTGTTTAAGCACCTGCTCAAACAAGGTCATCAGAAAACTCACCTCCTCCTCAGGGCGCTGCCAGTTTTCTGTGGAGAAGGCATAGGTGGTGAGGGCTGGAATGCCCCAGTGGCCGCAGAGCTGCAGCAAACGTTTCAAAGCTTGCACACCCTTCTGATGGCCCCGCACACGGGGGAGGTGGCGTTGCTGGGCCCAGCGTCCATTGCCATCCATGATCACGGCCAGGTGCTGAGGCAGGCGTTGGGGATCCAGATCGCCCGGTAGAGCAATCAATGGATTGGTCTCCTTAGCTTGGGTCTTGACGGGTTGCATTCAGGAAGCTTTACGGGGGCGCGGGGCTGATTTGGAGTCCATAGGGTCCCGCACCACCATCTCCATGGCGGTATCCAGAAGTTCCTTCAAGCGGCTGCTGGTGATGGGGCGTTCCAGGTGGCCGTGGTGCGCTAGGGAAATGGTGCCTGTTTCTTCTGAGACCACCACACAGATGCAGTGCTCAAAGCGCTCGGTAATGCCCACCGCAGCCAGGTGGCGGGTACCGTAGCGACCGATCCTCTCCTGCTGGCCCAAGGGAAGGATCACTCCAGCTGAGACAATCCGCCCACCCCGCACCAGGGCAGCACCGTCATGGAGGGGGGAGTTGGCGAAAAAAATGTTCAGGAGCATCTCTGTGGAGAGGAGGGCATCCAGGGCAATACCAGGATTTAGGAAATCATCACCTTGCAGGTCACTGCCCAGATCAATAAGGATCAAGGCTCCACGGCGGCTCTGAGACATGCGCCCGGCGGCTTCACCGATCTTGTGGGCTGCCCCGTAGTTGTAAAAGCTTTGAGGATTTCTTCCCAGAAGCTGGCCCCAGCGGCCAGTGCCAATAAGGCCCAGTAGGCGGCGCAGGTCTGATTGGAGTAGAAAAGCCAGGGCCAAGCCACAAACCAGCACCATGGCCTGAATCAACCTGTCGGTGAGGGGAAAGCGGGTCTGCTGATGCTGCAACAGCCAGCCCATAAGCACTAGCAGTAGATAGCCCTTGGTCAGCTCTAGGTTGCGTGTTCCACGTTCTCTGGTTCTGCTCAGAATCAGAAAACCAAGGAGGCACGCCAGCAGGATGTCAAGGGCCTGCAGCAGCCACGGGAACACAATGGACCTGCAACAAACTGGCCCTACCTTATTCCCGCAAGATCGGATTGGCGTAAGTGCTCCGGCAAAACATCCCAGCGGAGTAGGTCTTGATTAGTTTCTCGGCGCTGCACCAGAACGGCCTGACCATCTTGTACCAGCACTGCTGCAGGACGGGGGATGCGGTTGTAGTTGGAGGCCATGGAGGCATTGTAGGCCCCTGTGGATAACACCGCCAACAAATCCCCACTTCTGATAGGGGGTAGGGCAATGTTCTGGAGGAGCACATCCCCAGATTCACAGTGCTTACCCGCCACGGTGACGGTGTGGGTGCCTGCTTCCCGGCAGCGTTGGGGCAGACAGGCCGTGTAAGGAGCCTGGTAGGTGATGGGGCGGGGATTATCACTCATGCCCCCATCCACGGCAATGTAGGTGCGCCCACCAGGAATCTCCTTGCGGCTGCCCACCTGATAGAGGGTCAACCCCGCTGGGGCCACTATGGAGCGGCCCGGTTCACAGAGCAACCGTGGTAGGGGCTGGTGCTGCTGTTCACAGGCAGCAACCAGGGCTTCACATACCGCTTGAACCCAGGTGCTAATGGCTGGGGGATCATCCCTGGCCACATAGCGCACCCCCAGGCCACCACCCACGTTCAGATCCTTGGGGTGATGCCCCAGCTGCCGTGCCCGCCCCATGGCTTGCACCATGACAGCTGCCAAATCCCTATGGGGCTGCAATTCAAAAATCTGAGAGCCAATGTGGGCATGGAGACCAGCCACCTCTGCCCATGGGGCCCTGGCCAGCCGTTGCAGGACCATATCCAGCTCCCCCGGATCAAAGCCAAACTTGCTGTCCAGGTGGCCAGTGCGGATGTACTCGTGGGTGTGGCATTCAATGCCCGGGGTGAAGCGGATCAAGAGACGCACCCGTTGCTGCCGCTGGTGGCAGAGCTGCTCCAGCAAATCCAACTCCAACCAGTTATCCAGCACCAGGGTGACCCCATGGTCAATGGCCAACTCCAGCTCCACCACGGACTTGTTGTTGCCGTGAAGAATCATCTTTTGAGGATCCACACCCCCAGCCAGGCCCGTGAGCAACTCCCCAGCCGAGACCACATCCAGCCCCAACCCCTCACTGGCCATCAAAGCTGCCATGGCCAAGCTGCTGTGGGCCTTGGAGGCATACAGCACCAGGGCCTCACCGGGATAGTGTCTTGCCATGGCCTTGCCATAGGCCTGGCAGCTGGAGCGCAGGGTGGCTTCATCTAGCACGTAGAGGGGTGTGCCATAGTGGGCCGCCAGATCCGCTAAACGACAACCACCCACCCACAGCTGCTGCGCCAAATCCACTGCAGCAGTGAGGGGAGCCAGGTTACGGTTGGGACTTTGGCGATCAGCAGCCTCCTCATAGGGGCAGAAGGATGGCAAAGACATGGTGGCGAATGGTGAAGCTGGAAAAGATTGGGATTGCAAGAGTCAGCATTAAGGGCGGTTATCTGGTCACCGCTTAGCCCCTGCAATGCCCCAACAGTTGCCTGGTCCTGATAGGTTGCAATTATCAGGGTCCCTGGGACGGATGTTTGAGCGGTTCACGGAAAAAGCCATCAAGGTCATCATGGTTGCTCAGGAGGAGGCGCGCCGCCTTGGGCACAACTTTGTTGGTACGGAACAGATCCTGCTGGGTCTTATAGGGGAAGCCACAGGTGTGGCAGCCAAGGTGCTCAAGTCAATGGGCGTCAACCTCAAGGATGCACGGGTTGAGGTGGAAAAGATCATCGGTCGTGGTTCTGGCTTTGTGGCCGTTGAAATTCCCTTTACCCCCAGGGCTAAACGGGTGCTGGAGCTCTCCTTGGAAGAGGCCCGTCAGTTGGGCCATAACTACATCGGCACAGAACACCTGCTGCTGGGCCTGATCCGGGAAGGGGAAGGTGTGGCAGCCCGGGTGTTGGAAAACCTAGGGGTGGACCTGGCCAAGGTGCGCACCCAGGTGATTCGCATGTTGGGAGAGACCGCTGAGGTCACCAGTGGTGGTGGCAAGAGCAGCAACAAAACCCCCACACTAGACGAGTTCGGCAGCAACCTGACCCAACTGGCCAGTGGCAGCAAGTTGGATCCCGTAGTGGGACGCCAGCAAGAAATTGATCGGGTGATTCAGATCCTGGTGCGGCGCACCAAAAACAATCCCGTGTTGGTGGGTGAACCTGGTGTGGGGAAAACAGCCATTGCTGAGGGTCTGGCCCAGCGCATTGCCAGTGGGGAAATCCCTGGCATCCTGGAGGGGAAGCGGGTGCTCACCCTAGACATTGGCCTGCTGGTGGCGGGCACCAAGTATCGGGGTGAATTTGAGGAACGGCTCAAAAAGATCATGGAGGAAATCCGCAGTGCTGGAAATGTGATCCTTGTGGTGGATGAGGTTCACACCCTCATTGGGGCTGGCGCAGCGGAGGGGGCCATTGATGCGGCCAATATCCTCAAGCCCGCATTGGCTCGGGGTGAGTTGCAGTGTATTGGTGCCACCACCCTGGATGAATATCGCAAGCATATTGAACGGGATGCGGCCCTGGAGCGCCGCTTCCAACCGGTCACCGTTGGCGAGCCCTCTGTGGAAGACACCATTGCCATCCTCCATGGCCTACGGGAGCGCTACGAGCAGCACCATAATTTGAAAATTACCGATGAAGCCCTGGTGGCCGCAGCCAATCTGGGGGACCGCTACATCAGTGACCGCTACCTGCCAGACAAAGCCATTGACTTGATTGATGAAGCTGGCAGTCGGGTACGCCTGCTCAACTCCAAGCTGCCCAGCGCCGCTCGAGAGCTGGACCGGCAGCTGCGTCAGGTGTTGGCCCAAAAAGATGAAGCCGTGCGGGATCAGGATTTTACCAAGGCCGGTCAGCTAAGGGATCAGGAAGTGGATCTGAAGCAGCAGATCCGCGACATCATTCAAGGCAGCCGTAGCCAGATGGAGACCTCCTCCTCCAAGACAATGGATACGGAGCAATCCACCAGCTTTGGTGCCGATGGCTCCCCCTTGGTCACGGAAGAAGATATTGCTGCCATTGTTGCCTCATGGACTGGTGTTCCTGTACAAAAGCTCACGGAAAAAGAATCGGTCAAACTGCTTAATATCGAAGACACCCTCCATCAACGGCTCATTGGTCAAGATGAAGCGGTAAAGGCAGTGGCCAAAGCTATTCGCCGGGCCCGGGTTGGCCTGAAAAATCCCAACCGGCCCATTGCCAGCTTTATCTTTTCTGGTCCCACAGGTGTGGGCAAGACCGAGCTGACAAAAGCTCTGGCCACCTACTTCTTTGGCAGTGAGGAGGCCATGATTCGTGTTGACATGTCTGAATATATGGAGCGCCACACCGTGAGCAAGCTCATTGGCTCACCACCAGGTTATGTGGGCTTTAATGAAGGTGGTCAGCTCACGGAGGCTGTGCGGCGGCGCCCCTACACAGTGATCCTCTTTGATGAGATTGAGAAGGCCCATCCAGACATCTTCAATTTACTGCTGCAGCTCCTGGAAGATGGCCACCTCACTGACTCCAAGGGGCGTAAGGTCAATTTCAAAAACACCCTGGTGATTATGACTTCAAACATTGGTTCCAAAATTATTGAAAAAGGCGGTGGCGGCCTGGGATTTGAATTCTCAGAAGATAATGAAGATGAGGCCCGTTATACCCGGATTCGCTCTCTTATCAATGAGGAGCTAAAAAATTACTTCCGCCCAGAGTTTCTCAATCGCCTGGATGAGATCATCGTATTCCGTCAGCTAACACGCCCTGAAGTGAAGGAGATTGCCTCCATCATGCTCAAGGAGGTGTTTGACCGCATGCAAGAGAAAGAGATTACCCTTTCTGTCACTGATGCCTTCCGGGACCGCTTGGTGGAAGAGGGCTACAATCCATCCTATGGGGCACGTCCCTTGCGCCGTGCTGTCATGCGCCTGCTGGAGGACAGCCTGGCAGAGGAGTTCCTGAATGGAACTATCAAAAAGGGAGACCATGCCCTGGTGGATGTGGATGATGAGAAAAAGGTGATCATCTGCCGTCAAAACAGCACAGCGGATGACCTGCCGGAGGCTAAGGAGGCCTCCCCACTCAGCCTCTAGACCTGGTGCTTGCGGTTGGTTGCCATGGCAAGTTCTTCCACCACTTCCACCAGCCTTGGGGCTGGGGCCATTAACTTGGCCAGCCATGCCATAGGTCCACGGCAGGTGATTCGTGGACCTGGTGCACTCCAGGCAGCCTTGCCTCAGCTGCGGTCCTTGACCCAGCGCCCTGTGCTGGTGGGGCGCTCCTCAGCAGTGGCCTCACACCGCCAAGGCTTGGCCCAGCAGCTCCAGCTTTCTGCCCCTCAGCAGGTGCTTCTCCACCATGACTGCTGTGATGAAGATCTCCTGAGGTTGGAAGGAATTATCGGTCAGCTTCAGGCTGATGGGGTGATAGCTATTGGCGGGGGCAAGGTGCTGGATGCTGGCAAGCTCCTGGCTCACCGCTGTGGATTGCCCTCCATCACCATTCCCACCAGTGCAGCCACCTGTGCAGGGTGGACCGCCCTGGCCAATGTCTACACCACAACTGGGGCCTTCCGCTATGACGTGGCCCTGGATCACTGCCCAGACCTGTTGGTGTTTGATCACCAGCTGATTGCCACCGCACCGGCACGCACCACAGCCAGTGGCATTGCTGATGCCATGGCCAAATGGTATGAGGCATCCTCCAGCAGTGGCCACAGCCAGGATGGGTTGGTGCGCCAGGCTGTGGAGCAGGCCAGATTGTTGCGGGATCAGTTGCTGCTGGAGGGTGAGGAGGCCCTCAACCACCCTGGCGGGGCTGGGTGGACACGGGTGGTGGAGAGCTGTGGCCTCACGGCTGGACTCATTGGTGGGCTGGGTGGTGCCCGCTGTCGTACAGCAGCAGCCCACGCGGTGCACAACGGCCTCACCCAGCTTGCCCCTTGTCACCACTGGCTCCATGGAGAAAAAGTGGCGGTGGGCATCCTGGTGCAATTGCGACTGCAGGAGGTGGTGGCGGGTCAGGCCCTGGCAGCTGTGGCGCGGCAGCAGCTCTTGACCATCTACCCCAAGCTGGGGCTGCCCACCAGCCTGGCGGACCTGGGTCTAAGGGAGCTGGACCATGAACAGCTGAAGGTGGTGTGTAGCTTTGCCTGCCAGGAAAGCTCAGACCTGCACAACTTGCCCTTTGCAGTGACACCAGAGCAGTTGGAGGATGCCCTGGGCTTTTGCGCCCAAGCATCTCCGGCTCCCCAGCTGCTGGAACACCCCGGTTAGGCCAGGCCCAGCCCATGTGATGGCCAAACAACCCATCCTGGACCTGGTGAGCTATGGCCTCCAGCTCTGGTTGCGCAGTCAATGTGAGCAGCTGGATCACCTGCAGCTGGACTTGGAGGGCACAGCAGCTCAGCTGCTGCGGGGACGTTTGGCGGCAGCCCGTCTTCACGGCCGGGGCATTGTCTGGCGACTGTTGCGCCTGAGCAGGGCCACTATCACTTGCCAAGATGTGCGCCTGGATCTGAGGCAGCTGGGCCCACACCAGCCCCTGGGCCTCTCCACTCCCCTAGTTGTTGCCATGGAGCTGTGGTTCTCCTCTGCAGACCTCCAGCACACACAGTTGGATGGGGATGGTTCCACCATGGGGATGCTGCTGTTGTCCCATTTCCGTGGCCTCACCACTGAGGAATCTTGTGGCTGGAGGCTCCAGGTGATGGAGGACAGTTTGGGCCTTGTCCCCCCTGACCAGAGCCCGGAGCCACCCCTGTTAGTGCAGCTGAGGGCCATGGATCAGACCATTGCTGCCTATGCAGATGAGGCACCCCATGGCCCCACAACTCTTCCCCTGGATCGGGCCATTCGGGTGCACCATGTAAGGGTTGATGGCCAATACCTTTATGTGCGGGGTGAGGCCCTGGTAACACCGGAGGGTTAGGCCAAGCCTGGGATCTCCTGCTTTATAACTTCTGCTTTATAACTTCCGGAATCCCCTAAGCCAAAGATGGCCACGGCCTTACCCCTAAGGTCCAGTTCACCAATATCTTCCAGCACCCCATCCCAGGCTGTGCCAGACCGTTCCCTATCGGCGCCTGTATTCCAGGTGGGAATACAACAAATTAGTCCATCAAGGCCAGTAAACTCACTGACATTATCAACATGGGAAAGATTCTTGGGTTCATTAGCGGAATTGAGAAGGGCATGGAGGCGCTCAGCAACATCCTGGCTCTTGCCAGTTGTTGTTGCAAAGTACAGTTGTTGTTGCAAGGTAAATGGCCATAGCCATGGAGACTAAAGTACCTACTCTTCCATAGACTAGGCAGAAGCTGGTGAGAAGAAGGATCCATATGAACCTTTGGCGGTGATGATTTATACGATATCAATGGGTATTTTGGTTGCTCAAACTTGCCCTTAGGCCCAAATCTTCCCCGGTGCCAGTGAGGGGTAAGGACCGATTCAACTTTCCGCTGACCAGGCCCTCCAGGTCTAGGCCCACCGCTGTAAAGCCCAGATTGCGGAAATGCTGAACTAATTGGCAGCGATCCACAAGTTTCAGGAAGTCAGCAATGGCGGGGGCGGGGATTTCAATGCGGGCGGTGGTGCCTTGGCTGCGGACCCGCACCTGTGGGTAACCACGGGCTAGAAGCCAAGCCTCCGCAGCAGCCACCCGCCGTAGGCCAGTGGCGGTGATGGGTTCCCCGTAGGGGAAGCGGGAGCTCAGGCAGGGCTGGGCTGGTTTGTCCCACCAGGGCAGACCCAGGGCCCGGGACAACTGGCGCACCTGTATCTTGCCCATGCCACTTTCCACCAGGGGAGAGCGCACCCCCCGCTGTTGGGCCGCAGCAATACCGGGTCGGTGGTCTCCCAGGTCGTCTTGGTTGACCCCATCAACCACCTGAGCACCAGCAGCCACCGGCGCCAGCATGGCCAGTTGCTGGTGGAGGGTGGCCTTACAGGCATAGCACCGTTCTGGAGGGTTGTTGGCATAGTCCCCCACCTGCAGCTCCCCGGTGGCCACCTCCTGGTGCTGGATTCCTAGCCACTGGGCTTGCCAGCGGGCTTCTTGTTGCAGGTGGGGTGCCAAGGCAAGAGAAACCCCCGTGACCGCTAGGGCACCATCCCCCAATTGCTCCATGGCAATGGCGGCCACCAGGCTGCTGTCCACACCACCGGAGTAGGCCACCACCACCGCCTTCAGCTGGTGTAGGCAGTCCCGCAGCTGCTCCAGCTGGTGCTCCAGCCTGGGGTCCAGCTCCTCTTGCAGCACTAACTCAGCCATGGGTCCATTCTAGCCCTGCGGGAAGGGCCGTGGCAGCCCTTGGCCAGGCCAGCTATAGTATGGGGGCACTCTCTCTCCCATGACCAGCGGGATTGGCATCCGCACAGCCACATTGGCCCATGAACGCAGCCGTGGCCAATTGCACATCTACGACGGGGAAGGCAAAGGGAAGAGCCAGGCAGCCTTGGGTGTGGTGTTGCGCACCATTGGCCTGGGCATTTGTGAGCGTCAAAACACCCGGGTGTTACTTCTGCGTTTCTTGAAAGGACCTGGCCGCTCCTACGATGAAGATGCTGCCATTGAGGCCCTGCAACGGGGCTTCCCCCATCTCATCGACCAGGTGCGCACAGGGCGGGCGGAGTTTTTCTCCACCGATGAGGTGACGGCATTTGATCGCCGTGAAGCCCAGCGAGGCTGGGATATTGCCAAAGGAGCTTTGGCCAGTCGTTTGTATTCGGTTCTGGTGCTGGATGAGCTGAATCCCGTGTTGGACCTGGGGCTCCTGGACAAGGATCAAGTGATCCAAACCTTAAAACAGATGCCCCCTGCAATGGAGATCATCGCCACCGGCCGTAGTGCCCCGGGGCAGTTAACCCAACTGGCAGATCTACACTCGGAAATCTGCCCCCATCAGCACCAGCCCACCGGAGATCATCGGATTGGGGGCATTGAGATTTACACCGGTGATGGCAAAGGAAAATCCACCAGTGCCCTGGGCAAAGCATTACAGGCCATTGGGCGGGGCATCAGCCAGGACAGGAGCCACCGGGTGCTCATCCTCCAGTGGCTGAAGGGGGGCCAGGGATATACTGAAGATGCTGCCATTGATGCATTGCGCCAGAGCTATCCCCACCTGGTGGACCACCTGCGCAGTGGGCGGGATGCCATTGTCTGGCGTGGTCAGCAGCAACCTATTGACTATGTGGAAGCTGAACGGGCCTGGGAAATTGCCCGGGCTGCTATCAGCAGCGGCCTTTACAAGACCGTGATTCTCGATGAGCTGAACCCCACTGTGGATCTGGAGCTATTGCCGGTGGAGCCCATTGTGCAAACCCTGTTGCGCAAACCCAAATCCACCGAAGTGATCATCACAGGGCGCTGCAAAAAACCCCCTTCCTACTTTGCCTTGGCCAATATCCATTCTGAGATGGTGTGCCATAAGCACTACGCCCAGCAAGGCATCAGGCTCAGGCGGGGGGTGGACTATTGAC
>RKSC01000049.1 GCA_007571085.1 Synechococcus sp. PNGco_S_binSS4 | reverse complement strand
CTAAGGCATCCCCCTAGCGGGGATGCTCGGCCATGAGCCTTTGCACCTGGGCAGCGTGGTAACTGCTTCGGGTGAGTGGTGTGCTCACCACTTGAAGGAAGCCCATGGCCTCTCCCGCCTCACGAAAGCGGGAAAAGGTTTCCGGTGTTACGAAGCGGGACACAGGCAGGTGCTTGGGGCCTGGTGAGAGGTACTGCCCAATGGTGACAATGTCCACTTGTTGCTGACGCAGGTCCCCCAGCACGGCCAGCACTTCTTCATCCTCCTCCCCCAGCCCTACCATTAGACCTGACTTTGTATAGGTGCCTGGCCACTGGTGGTGCACCCGTGCCAACAGATTCAGAGAGCGTTCATAGTCCCCCTGGGGTCGAACCCGACCGTAGAGCCGGGGCACAGTTTCCACATTGTGATTGAGCACCTCTGGCCCCGAGGCCATGGTGAGCTCTAGGGCCTGGTTGTTCCCGCAGAAGTCAGGCACCAATAGCTCAATGGTGGTGCCGGGGCAGCAGCGGCGCACTGCCAGCACACAGGCAGCAAATTGGCTGGCTCCCCCATCTGCTAGATCATCCCGATTCACAGATGTGATCACCACATGGTTGAGACCCAAGCGCTGCACCGCATCGGCTAAATGGTGAGGTTCCTTGGGATCTGGAGGCAGGGGGTGACGGGCAAAGTCAATGTCGCAATAGGGGCAGGCTCGGGTGCAGTTGGGCCCCATAATCAAGAAGGTGGCTGTTCCCGCAGCAAAGCACTCACCGATATTGGGACAGCTGGCCTCCTGGCAAACCGTGTTGAGTTGCAGATCTGCCAGCAAATCACTAACCCGCCCAATCCGCTCTTGCAGTGGTGCCTTGACCCGTAGCCACGGGGGTTTGGCCGGGGGAATTGGGGTGGCTGCTGCTGTTGGCGGAGGAAAGCTCACCATGGGGAACCTGCTAAAGTGGGGTGGATCGGGATGTGGCGCAGTTTGGTAGCGCACGTCGTTCGGGACGACGGGGCCGCAGGTTCGAATCCTGTCATCCCGACTCCAACGTTTTGGTTATGGCATAACCCCTGGGAGTCACCAGCCAGGAGCCATGGCGCTGGGTTTGCCTGTTTCCTACCAACACCATGGTTAGCATATCCACCATGCTCACCTCCAAGGACCCCAAGGTGGTGATGGTGATCTCCTCTCCCGGCCGTGCCAACTGGCGGCAGATGGCCACCGGTGTTTCAGCCGGGCGTTGGGTCAACAGGATGGTCTGAGCCTCCTGCAGTTGCCAGGTGCGCTCCTGGGAGCGGGGATTGTAGATGGCCACCACAAAGTCCCCCGCCGCTGCACCATGGAGACGCCGCTGGATGGTGGCCCAGGGAACCAATCGATCACTCAGGCTGATAACGCAAAAATCATGCATCAACGGCCCCCCTAGGCGGGCAGCAGCCATCTGCAGAGCAGAAATACCAGGGTGCACCGCAAAGGCAGGACGTTCTTGTTGGGGTAGGGCTAGCCAACACTCCAAGGCCAGTCCTGCCAGTCCATAGATACCGCTATCTCCAGAGGAGATCAGGGCCACCCGCTCCCCCTGACAGGCCATGGCTAGGGCAGTTGCACAACGCTCCCGCTCCTTGCCGAGAATCCCATCAAGCCCCAGTTGGTGTGGAGCGCGCAGGGGCTCTAGGCCCTTTAGATAGGGTCCATACCCCACCCATGTAGTGGCAGTTGCCAATGCGGCACGTGCTGCACATGTCAGCTGATCCAATGCACCCGGGCCACAACCAATGAGATCCAGGGCACCCCGGCTGGGGGCCCAGGCCCTGGTGCCTAGGGCGACTGCGCATGTGGCTGCACCGGATGGCCCGTCCCCATGGATAACCTGCTTGGGGACCAGCAGCTGGCCATTTGGTCCGGCTGCAGCAAGAGCAGCAGCCTCCGCCACACTGGGGGTTCCCACTTGCTTAGCCACAATGGGGGAGCCATTGGGAACCGGAATGGCTGCCAGCTCAGCAGCAGTGAAGACCTTCAAGGGCCACTGACGCTGTTTGCAAAGGGACAGGAGCGCAGGCTCATCCTTTTTGCGCTCCAGGCTGGCCACCCCAGCCACAGCCCCAGGGGCAAGATTGGCCAAGACCAGGCTCTTCTCCACCACCGCGTCCAGCACCTGCTCCTGGGTGTTCCGTTCGCAGCCCATGCCCAGCCAGAGCACAGGGGGATGCCAGTGGGCTGTGGCCCCCATGGAAGCCTGATGGCCCACGTACAGCCAAGGCTCACCGGTGGACGGAAACTCTGCTGGCTCTAACCGTGCAGCTGCAGCTGTAGTGCGCCAGGCGGTGGCCCCACTGTCTTGAACCAAGGTCATCCTTTCCTGTCGAGCAAAGGCCTTGACCAGCCCAGCCCAGTTCCCCAAACCCCGTTGCCAACCCAGGGCTGAACCAAAACAGTCCAGGGCCAGCTGTCGGGAACCACTGCTATAGCCACTGGGCCACACCTGGCCACCGCAAGAGGCTGCCATGGCTGCAGCCAGTTGGTCCCCCTGTTGTCCATGACCCCCCAGGAGGGTCATCACATGGCCACCACTGGTATCCAGAAGCAGCACCGCTGGATCCCCATGTTTATCCCGAAGCAGGGGGGCAAGGCTGCGGATCAATGCCCCGCTGGCCATGGCAGCCACCAGAAGCTGTAACTGGAGCCAGCGGCTGGCCAGAAAATGGGCAAGGCCCTGGGAAAAACCAGTCACCCCACTTGCACCTGTGGCAGTGGCAAGGGGAGCGGCCACCTCATCCAAGAAGCCACGGGCCTGTAAATCCAACAATGGCCCCAAGCCGTACCTATGAACAGTCACACCTAGACGCACCTGACTCACCCTGAGAGACGACATGGGGAAGGCAGCAAATCAGCAGGTCTCAACCATGGGATTTGAGTATAGTTTTTCAATTGAAATGACTCAAACAAAAGGAAAACCATTCCGGTCTTGCGGTCTTGGCCACCGGAACTGCTCATCTCTGGTGATGGCCCAAAATTGTTGCCTGTGACACCTATAAGGATTGAATCTTTGTAACTGTCCCTTGTAGTGGACTGGGCCTAAAAGGCTATGCTCGCTCAAACGGTCCCCTCTCCAGGGCATGACTCACCAGTAGTGAAGTGCCTTCTCAGGTTTTCTGAGTGCCGCTTCCTGATGGTGGTGACCGTCCTCATTCCCGTACCATTCGAGGAATGGCTTGGTCGGCATCCGTCGGCCTTCCCAGCGAACCCCATCTCAGGGAACGTCTCAATGACCATCAGCCCACCGGAGCGTGGCACAAAAAGCGAGGTCAGTGTTGATAGGGATCCCGTGCCCATCGATTTTGATGTGCTCGGCCAACCTGGTCATTTTGACCGCGCACTGAAAAAAGGCCCCCGGACCACCACTTGGGTCTGGAACCTGCACTCTCGTGCCCACGACTTCGACAGTCACACAAGCGACCTGGAAGACATCTCCCGGAAGATCTTCAGTGCGCACTTTGGCCATCTGGCCGTTGTTTTCATCTGGTTAAGCGGTGCCTACTACCACGGCGCCCGCTTCTCTAATTACTCCGGCTGGCTTGCCGATCCCCTTAACGTCAAGCCCTCAGCCCAAGTGGTCTGGCCCATCTTTGGCCAGGAAATACTCAATGGGGATGTTGGGGCCGGCTTCCACGGCATCCAAATCACCTCTGGCCTGTTCCAAATGTGGCGGGCAGAGGGCTTTACCCAGGAGTACCAGCTCTTGGTTACGGCCATCGGCGCTTTGGTGGCAGCTGGGCTGATGCTCGCTGCTGGTGCATTCCACTATCACAAGGCAGCGCCCAAGCTGGAATGGTTCCAGAACACTGAGTCCATGCTCAACCACCACCTGGCTGGTCTCATCGGCCTGGGGTCTTTGGGATGGGCTGGACATGTGATCCATGTGTCCCTTCCTGCTAACCAGCTCCTGGATGCAATTGACGCAGGGGAACCCCTCAGCCTAAATGGGCAAACCATTTCCACCTTGGCTGATATTCCTCTGGCCCATGTCTTTGTGGACCAGGGGGTTATGGGTCAGATGTTCCCTAGCTTTAAGGAGGGACTGGCTCCATTCTTCAGTGCCAACTGGATGGCCTACAGCGACTTGCTCACCTTTAAAGGGGGAGTGAATCCGGTAACAGGTGGCCTGTGGATGACAGATATTGCCCACCACCATGTGGCCCTTGCTGTGATGTTTATCATCGCCGGTCACATGTATCGCACTAACTTTGGTATTGGTCACTCCATCAAGGAGATTCTGGAAGGCCACAAGGGGGATCCCTTGCTCTTCCCAGCCTCCCGTGGCCATGACGGGCTCTATGAGTTCATGACCAAGTCTTGGCACGCCCAACTGGCGGTCAACTTGGCTTTGACGGGTTCCATCAGCATTGTTGTGGCCCATCACATGTACTCCATGCCCCCCTATCCCTACCTGGCTACGGACTACGCAACCCAGTTGTCCTTGTTCACCCATCACGCCTGGATTGGTGGCTTCTTGATTGTGGGTGCGGGGGCCCATGGGGCCATTGCCATGGTGCGGGACTATGACCCTGCTCAGAATCTAGACAATGTTCTAGATCGTGTGCTGAAGGCACGGGATGCCTTGATCAGCCACCTGAACTGGGTGTGCATCTGGTTGGGTTTCCACAGCTTTGGTCTCTACGTCCATAACGACACCATGCGTGCCTGGGGTCGTCCTCAGGACATGTTTAGCGATACAGCCATTCAGCTGCGTCCCATCTTTGCCCAGTGGGTGCAGCAGCTTAACTCCTCTCTCAGCGTGGCAACCACGGCACCCAACGCCCTATCTGGGGTCAGTGAAGTGTTCAATGGTTCCTTGGTGGAAGTTGGTGGCAAAGTGGCTGTGGCTCCCATTCCCCTGGGCACAGCAGACTTTTTGGTTCACCACATTCACGCCTTCACCATCCACGTGACAGTGTTGATCCTGCTGAAAGGCCTGCTGTATGCCAGAAACTCCCGCTTGATTCCTGACAAAGCCAACTTGGGCTTTGCCTTCCCCTGTGACGGCCCCGGCCGGGGCGGCACCTGCCAGGTTTCTGCTTGGGACCATGTGTTCCTGGGCCTCTTCTGGATGTACAACTCCCTTTCCATCGTCATCTTCCACTTCAGCTGGAAGATGCAGAGCGATGTGTGGGGTTCTGTGCTCCCTGATGGCACCGTTCAACACATCACCAACGGCAACTTTGCTCAGAGCTCCATCACCATCAATGGTTGGCTCCGGGACTTCCTCTGGGCCCAGGCCACCCAGGTGCTCAATGCCTACGGTTCCTCCAGTAGTGCCTATGGCCTTATGTTCTTGGCCTCCCACTTTGTTTGGGCCTTCAGCTTGATGTTCTTGTTCAGTGGCCGCGGCTATTGGCAAGAGCTGATTGAGTCCATTGTTTGGGCCCACAACAAGCTCAAGGTGGCACCATCTATTCAGCCCCGTGCCCTAAGCATCACCCAAGGCCGTGCCGTTGGGGTTGCCCACTACCTTCTAGGTGGTATTGGCACCACTTGGGCTTTCTTCCTCGCCCGCAGTCTTGCGGTCGGCTAACCTTCTTCCTCGACCTTACCAATGGCAACGAAATTTCCTTCGTTTAGCCAGGGTCTGGCGCAGGACCCGACAACCCGTCGCATCTGGTACGGGATTGCCACGGCTCACGACTTCGAGAGCCATGACGGAATGACCGAAGAGCGTCTCTACGAGAAGCTCTTCGCCACCCATTTCGGCCATCTGGCCATCATCGGCCTCTGGGTTTCGGGAAACCTGTTCCATGTCGCCTGGCAAGGCAACTTCGAGCAGTGGGTTGCTGATCCGCTGCATGTTCGTCCCATTGCTCACGCCATATGGGACCCCCAATTTGGCCAAAGTGCCATCGACGCTTTCACCCAGGCTGGGGCCTCCTCAACGGTTGATGTGGCCTATTCCGGTGTTTACCACTGGTGGTACACCATCGGGATGCGAACCAACGCTGAGCTCTACCAGGGATCACTATTCATGATGATCCTCTCGGCCTGGGCCTTGTTTGCTGGCTGGCTTCATTTACAGCCCAAGTTCCGTCCTTCCCTGGCCTGGTTCAAGAATGCTGAAGCTCGCCTGAATCACCACCTGGCGGTTTTGTTTGGCTTCAGTTCCATTGCCTGGACCGGTCACCTGGTGCACGTGGCCATTCCAGAAGCCAGAGGACAACATGTGGGCTGGGATAATTTCCTCTCTACCCTGCCCCACCCTTCTGGCCTAGGACCCTTCTTCACGGGCAACTGGGGAGTCTATGCCCAGAACCCTGACACCTTGGATCAGGCCTTTGGTACTTCAGAGGGGGCGGGCACAGCCATTCTCACCTTCCTTGGTGGATTCCATCCTCAGACGGAATCCCTTTGGCTGACAGACATTGCCCACCACCATCTGGCCATTGGCGTCATCTTCGTGATCGCTGGCCACATGTACCGCACCAACTTTGGTATTGGCCACTCCATCAAGGAAATTCTGGAGGCCCATAATCCTCCTGAAGGAACACCAGGTGATCTGGGTGCAGGTCATAAGGGGATTTTTGAGACCCACAACAACTCCTTACATATGGAGTTGGGCCTGGCTTTGGCTGGCCTGGGGGTCATCACCAGCTTGGTGGCACAGCACATGTACGCCATGCCTTCCTATGCATTCATTGCTAAGGACTACACCACCCAAGCTGCCCTCTACACCCACCACCAGTACATCGCCATCTTCTTGATGTGCGGTGCTTTTGCCCACGGTGCCATCTTCTTCGTTCGGGACTACGACCCAGCTGCCAATAAGAACAACGTTCTGGCACGGATGCTGGAGCATAAGGAAGCTCTCATCAGCCACCTGAGCTGGGTCTCCCTGTTCTTGGGCTTCCACACCCTGGCTCTTTACGTCCACAACGATGTGGTGGTGGCCTTTGGCACCCCGGAGAAGCAAATCTTGGTGGAGCCGGTGTTTGCCCAGTTTATTCAGGCATCCAGCGGCAAGGTCATGTATGGCTTTGATGTGCTCTTGGCCAATGCCAATAGCGCTGCCACCATGGCCAGCCAAAACATCCCTGGTGACCACTATTGGCTCGCTGCGGTCAATGGAAATACCGATGTGTTCTTGCCCATCGGTCCTGGTGACTTCCTAGTCCACCACGCCATTGCCCTGGGTCTTCACACCACCACCCTGATTCTTGTGAAGGGTGCTCTGGATGCCCGGGGCTCCAAGCTGATGCCCGACAAGAAAGACTTCGGCTACTCTTTCCCCTGTGATGGTCCTGGCCGGGGCGGCACCTGCGACATCTCCGCTTGGGATGCCTTCTATCTTGCCCTCTTCTGGGCCCTGAACACCATTGCCTGGGCCACCTTCTACTGGCACTGGAAGCACCTGGCCATTTGGCAGGGTAACGTGGCTCAGTTCAATGAATCCAGCACCTACCTTATGGGCTGGTTCCGGGACTATCTCTGGCTCAATAGCTCCCAGTTGATTAATGGCTACAACCCCTTTGGGGTGAACAACCTGTCCATCTGGGCCTGGATCTTCTTGCTGGCTCACCTGGCCTGGGCCGTGGGATTCATGTTCCTTATCTCCTGGCGCGGTTACTGGCAAGAGCTGATTGAGACCATTGTTTGGGCCCATGAGCGCACTCCCTTGGCCAACATGGTGGGCTGGCGTGACAAGCCGGTGGCCCTGTCCATCGTTCAGGCTCGCCTTGTGGGTCTGACCCACTTCACGGTTGGATTCTTCCTCACCTACGCAGCCTTCTTGATTGCTTCCACATCAAGTAGGTTTGGCTGACGAGCAGCCTAAGAAGGCCTATTGGCTTCTCTGAGATGCAAGCCCTCGCTCAAGCGAGGGCTTTTTCGTTCCATGGTCTAGGGACTTTTTAGCTGGCCTTTCTTTTTAGCTGGTCTTGGGGGTCTCGCTTGCCATGAGCAGCCACCGGCCAGTGGCCACAAGGGGCACAGGATCTGCACTGTCTCCAGGAATGGCCTGGTTCATCGCCGCTACAAAACGGGCTTGCACGGCCTCCACCTCCTCTTCAGTAATGGCTTTCCACTCCTGCTGGGAGCGCCAACGAATCAGCAGCTGGCCCTCCTCTTGCTCAGGATCCCAGTACAGCTCACGACCCAGATAGGCTGGCTGTTGCTCTAGCCATGGTCTCCATACTTGATTTTCAGCAGTTAACCAGGCATCCCGGAGAACTGCCGGTACCGCAAGGCGCAGCATTTCCACAGTGATGGGCTCCTGTGCTGTGGTCCGGATAGGTGCCCCTGTGCCTGCTGATGCTTCCCCTACCCATGGCAAAAGCACCAGTAATCCAGCTAAACAACAGGCCAGCAGGGTACCAAGATGGAAACCCATGGATTTTCCCAAAAGACTGGTTACTGTTCTAAGGCTCTCTCAACCTCAGCTTTGTTGGCCCCCATTTCTTGAGGGACAATTCAGCTCCCCCACCACCCCATCCTTGTGCAGCTCCCTCACCACTGTCTCTAAGTGCTGGCGCCCGATGCGGCGCAGCTCATAGGGTTCAGCTTGAGCCAAAGTTGTTCCCTGGAGATCTTGCCAGTAGGGTTGCTCTGCTGTCTGTTGATCCAGGACCACCAGCATGGTGTCAGCCTTGGATTGCCAGTGGCCACAGGAGGCAAGATTGGCCAGGCCTTGTGGCCTACGCTTCTCGTATTGCACCAACTGTTTGCTGTAGAAGTGGAGGGAAGGCTTATTGAAGCCCACCATGGCCACAGGTTCACCGGGACGATTCTCGTATTGAATCGCTGTGGCCATGGCCCGCACAGGCTCTTGACGCAGGCGGTCCACCAAGGTGCTTAAGGGTAAAAGACCTCCAGGGATCCATAGCACCAAGGTCAGCTGCAGAGCCAGCAGCCAACACCACCACCGTTGCTGGAGTGCAACTGCAGCCAGTAGGGCTGCCAGAAACCAGATCAGACCTATTCTCCCCAGCACTCCGGTGGTTTGCAGTTCCACCCCAAGGGTTGGCATATCAGGAAGGGCCTGAGGTAGCAGCTGGTGGAGGTGGGGCAGCCACAGTGCCTGGGTGAGTAATCCAATGCCCACCAGGCCAGCCTGGCCTATGGTGCTCCATGCTGATGCAGACAAGAGGCCCCTTCCTGCTGAGGCCACCTGCCACTCACTGGCACTCAACCCCACCAAAAGCCCAATGGGGGCCATGGCCGGGAGTACGTAACTGGGCAGTTTGGTGGTGGCCATGGTGAAAAACACCACAACAGCCAGCAACCAGCAGGCTGCAAAACAACCTAAGGAGCCTGGGGAGGATATGTGACTCCTATTGCGGTTTGGTGCCAGGCTTGTCCATGCACCATAAAGAGCCAGGGGCAGCTGGGGCATGGCCCCAATTAAGAGGACAGGCCCATAAAACCAGAGGGGGCCAGCGTGGCCATTGACCACCTGGGTGAAGCGTTCAACATTGTGGTAGAGGAAAAAGCTGTTCCAGAAGGCGGAACCCTCCACCATGAGTTCTGCTCCATACCAAGGCATGGTCACCAGGGCCACCAGGGCCAGTCCTTTGAGGGGGGCGAGGCGCCGCCAAAGCAAACCCAACTGCCCCTGACGACAACCAAACAGCAGACAGGTGAGGCCGGCCAATGCCAAAGCTACAGGTCCCTTGGTCAGCACAGCAAAGCCCAGGGCCAACCATGACCCCACAAGCATATGGTGGCTCTGCCTAGCCTGGTGACGCCAGAAGCCCAGCAGGGCCAGGCTTAGCAGGCCAGTAAATAGAAGATCGCTAACCGCTGTTCGAGACCAGATCAACACCAAAGGGGACAGCCCAAAGCCCAAGCTGGCGGCCAGGGGCCCCAACCAAGTCCGTCCCCGTGGTTTCTGGGGCAGAGGGGGTTGCTGTGGATAGCACCAGAGCAGATCTGCCAGGGCTAGGCTCACCACCACCCCTGTCAGGGCCGATGGAAGCCGAGCCGCTAGGCTGCCTAAAGGGTCAAGAGATTTGGGCAGAAGGCCATAGCCCAGGCCCATGAGCCAGTAAACCAACACCGGCTTATCAAAACGGGGTTGGCCATTGACCCGGGGTGTGAGCCAGTCGCCGGTTTCCACCATTCCCCGTGCTGCTGAGGCAAACAGGGGTGGTGTCTCATCCACTAGGCCCGTCTTGCCCAGCTGGCTGAGGAACAGAAGGGCAGACAGGGCGCCAACCCCTGTCATAAGAATCCACCAGGTGGGAGAAAAACGGGGCTGGGGACAGTGGCTGGCTGATGTGCTGAAGGGCAGAGGTGATCCGGCCAAAGAGCCTGGAGAGAGTACCAGAGGCTAACCTACTCCTGGTTTAACCAGCAGAGCTGGGCACCAGGAAAACAGGTGGCAATCACCTCCATATGCCCAGTTATGATATAACGATAATACAACTGTGATGATTAAACATCCCAGAACCGGGGGAACCCAAGCAGTGATGAGGGCAAGCGCTGACTTGATCTTTGTGGCCATAATTCAACATGACAATATCCAATATCAATATGCTAATATGCTAATATGCTAATATGCTAATATGCTAATATGGGATCATAATTCAATAGGTCAATTCTACTTACCATTGTGCTTATGCACTTATTTTATGTACTTATTGGGGATCAACCGATGCACCTGGTCTCCAGAGCTGTTGACGACGGTTGATCAACACCACGCTCACCAGTGCCAAGCCAACGCCAAGCCACTGGGCCAAATCCAGATGCTCATGTTGCACCAGCAGGCCACAAGCCAGGGCAAACACCGGTGTTAAAAATGTGAGTGCCGTAAAACCTGTCAGCTCCCTGCGGGTCACAAACCAAAAAAACAACCCATAGCCCAGGGCTGTGCCGCCACCGCTGGCATAGGCCATGAGACCCCAGTCTTGGGGAAGCAATAGCTGCAGGGCAGGACCCCCCTGCCAAGCACTAATCACCACCAGTGGCAAACCACCCAGCAGCAGGTGCCAGGCGGTCACACTGAGAACGTGGGAATGGCGGGTTGCAAAGCGACAGAGCACCGCTCCCCAGGCCATGGACACAGCAGTGCCCAGGAGCAGAACCACACCACCATTCCAAGGCAGGTCCCCTTGCAGGCCAGGCCCTTGTAGCCAAAGGTGCCTCAACAAGGGTTCCGGTAGCCCTAGGCAGGCCACACCTCCTAGACCCAGCAACATACCTAACCAGCCAACGGGATTGATGGCCTCCCCAAACACCTGGCGAGCCAAGAGGGCCACCACCAGAGGCTGGGTATCGATCAAAATGGAGCTGAGCCCCGCACCTGTTGTCTGCAGCCCCGCACTGAGCAAGCCCTGGGCACAACTCACATCCACAAGGGAGAACAAGGCCAACCAGCCCCAATCCTCACGAGCTACCGCCATGGGGATACCCATCATGGGCAACAGCAACACCATGGCCAGGGCAGCTGGCATGATGCGCAAGCAGACCACGGTCCAAGGGTCCACATGGTTTAGCACCACCTTCATGGCCACCATGGAACTTCCCCACAGGGCAAAGGGCAGCACCATCAGTATCCAACGTTGGAACATGACAGGGTGCACTGGGAAATGAACCTTACCTGCCCCAGTCACAGGGGGCTTGTTGTTTCCAGAGCCTAGTTCCAGATCAAGGTGGGATTGCCAATCCCAGGAGGGCAACCCGTAGGATCACCTCACTCTGACGGCTTCTGCCATGTCTTGGCTTCAGCCCTGGCAATATCGCAAACGGCGACAGATCGCACGCATTGAGCTGCGCGGTCCCATCACCCCCAGCACCAGCACAGCTGTTCTCAAGTTGCTCAAGCAGGTTGAGAAGCGCAAATTCCCTGCCCTCCTGCTGCGCATTGACAGCCCTGGGGGCACCGTGGGAGATAGCCAGGAAATCCACCAGGCCCTGAAGCGACTCCAGCAAGAACACCACTGCCAGGTGGTGGCCAGCTATGGCAATATTTCCGCCTCTGGTGGTGTCTATGTGGGTGTGGCTGCTAGGGAGGTGGTGGCCAACCCCGGAACCATCACCGGCAGCATCGGGGTTATCCTGAGGGGCAGCAATATTTCCCAGCTTCTCCAACGCCTGGGGGTGAGCTTTGAAACCATCAAAAGTGGCCCCTACAAGGACATCTTATCCCCGGACCGTTCCCTCAGCGATGCGGAACGGCAGCTTTTGCAGGATCTGATTGACTCCAGCTATCACCAGTTTGTGGATGCGGTGGCCCAGGGTCGCGATCTTGCTCCAGAAACGGTGAGAACCTTTGCGGATGGCCGTGTATTCACCGGGGCCCAAGCCAAGGAATTGGGCTTGGTGGACCACCTGGGGGATGAGGATCTGGCTTGCCGGCGTGCAGCCACCCTCATAGGAGTGGATCCGGAAAAAGTTCGCCTGGTGAGATTGGAAGATCGGCCCAAGGGACTACGGCGCCTCCTACCTGGCTCCCAGCTACTCAATCGTCTGGGGCAAGAGCTGGAGCTGGAGGTTTTCCATGGCTCCAGCACCCTATGGCTCTACCGTCCATGACCCAACACCCATTCTCTCCCCCTCTCCAGTTGGTGGCCTGGCGTGGCGCAACCACCGTCCCTGAAAACAGTGCCCCATCCATTCATCAGGCCGTATCCGAGCTGTTGGATGCCCTGGTCATGCGCAACCAAATCCAGCCCCACCACCTGATTTCCATGGTCTTCTCAGTTACAGCAGATCTGAATGCCCTGTTTCCAGCATCTGTGGCACGGGGTCGCCCAGGCTGGGAAGGGGTTGCTCTTCTAGATACGCAGCAAATGCATGTGCCGGGGGACCTGAGCCGTTGCATCCGCCTCTTTGCCCATGGCTGGCTACCCCAGGGCCAGATGCCGGATCATCCTTACCTGCGTGGGGCCACCACCTTGCGGCCAGATCGCCACTAGTGGCCACCCACTACCACTGGCATGGTCATTGCCAGGGGCAGTTGCTCCACCAGGGTGGGGAGATAGTAGAGTATTTAGTCCATAGGCCACAACACAGCAACGGGAAGCCATGACCAGGCGTACACTTGAAGGCACCAGCCGTAAGCGCAAGCGGGTGAGTGGTTTTCGCGTGCGGATGCGCAGCCACACAGGCCGCCGTGTGATCAGTAGTCGCCGCAAGCGAGGCCGCTCACGGCTTGCGGTCTGAGGTTTAAGGGCATCAGGTCCCTATTGTGCTTCCCCGGAATTACCGCCTCCGTGGACCTACGGTTTTTGACCATCTCTATAGGGCCAGATCCCGTTTCCAGAGCAGTAGCTTGATCCTGCGCATTGCTTCCCCAGATCTGCGGCGTCTCAAGGCTGACCTGAGGCAGCCAAGGCTCCCCATTGCTGCACCAGATGGCAGTGGTGGGGTTGCTCCAGTTGCTCGAGAAGAGCTGCGCTTTGCGGTGGTGGTGAGCAAGAAAGTGAGCAAGCGGGCTGTGGTGAGAAACCGACTGCGGCGGCGGCTCCACCATGCCTTTATCAAGGAGGTTCCCCATTTGAAGCGGGGCCACTGGCTTCTTCTGAGTCTTAAACCAGCTGCTACTCACCACAGTGAGGACCAATTGTTGCAAGAGTGGAATGATCTGCTGCAGCAATCCGGCCTGCGTCCTAAGCCTGATCACTGACCCTTCCTTCAATCCACCAAATCCCATGTCCACACCTGATCAACCCGCAGCGTCAGGGGCAACTGCTCCGGCCACAAAAGCAGCAGTGACGGAGGAAGAGGTGTTTTACGAAGGTGGACCTCACCCCATGGATCTGGTGTTTGGTCTCCTGGCTGCTCTCACCGTGGTGGGTATTCCCTTGGCCGTGGGCGCCATTGTGCGCTCCCTGTGGCTACGCTTCCGCATCACGGATCGAATCATTACTGTCAAAGGCGGTTTTGGGGGGCGCACCACAACCGCCGTCAGCTATGGCCAAATCCGTGAGGTGCGCTCTGTGTCACGTGGTTTTGGTCTTTACGGCGACATGGTGTTGTTAATCAAGGGGGGGAGCGCCCTTGAAATGCGGTCCCTGCCCGATTATCGTCGCTGGCGTGACCTGATTGAAGAGCGTTGCCAAGGCTCCAAGCCCTCAGCCCAGCGCTCAAATAAGACTGGTTTTGCCAGCTGATGGTTGCTCCAGTGGTTTCCATGGCTCCCATGGACCCCAGACCAGAGTTGTGGTCCATGGGGCACACTGACTCTGCCGGACCATCAACCTTTATCGTGTCTCTCCTGTGATTGGCTACATCTCCGACAACCTGCTGCTGCCCATCCTGGATTTTTTCTATGGATTGGTGCCCAACTACGGCTTGGCCATTGTCTTTTTGACTGTGGTGATCCGCCTGGCTCTCTTCCCTCTCAGTGCTGGTTCCATCCGCAATGCCCGACGGATGCGCATTGCCCAGCCGGTTATGAAACAACGGCAGGAGGAGATCCGAGCCAAATATGCCAACGACAGCAAGCGACAACAGGAGGAGCTGGGCAAGCTCATGAAAGAGTTTGGCAATCCCCTTGCCGGTTGCTTGCCCCTGCTGGTGCAGATGCCCATCCTCTTTGCACTGTTTGCAACCCTACGGGGATCCCCCTTTGCCGATGTGGCCTACACAGTTCCTGTGAAGGTCATGGCGGCTGAGGAGATTAGCCAAGGGAAGGTGGAACCGTTCACCAGCCCTAGCCACTCCATTTTCCTCTCAGACACGGATCATGTGCCCGTGGTGGCCACCATTCCACAGGGAAACCACTTGGCCGTTGGGGAGACAGCCAAATTGCGGTTGGAAACCCGGGATGGAGAATCCCTCAAGTCGGCCCAGCAGCATACGGAACGGGCCGCTGCCCTCACCCCCAGCTGGCGGGTGAGCCGGGGTTCAGATGTGATCAGGGTGGATCAAGATGGCCAGGTCACAGCAACGGGCCTGGGCAATGCAACGGTGGAAGGGAAGATTCCTGGTGTGGCCTCACAAACTGGCTTTTTGTTTATCAAGGCCTTGGGGCAGGTGGGCTTTTATGTGGACGGACAAGTCAATTGGGACATAGCCATCCTTGTGGCAGGGTTTGGGATCACCCTGTTTGTGTCCCAGATCCTCTCTGGCTGGGGGATGCCCAAAAATCCCCAGCAGGACACCACCAACCGGGTATTGCCTTTCCTGATGAGTGGCATGTTCCTGTTCTTTCCCCTGCCAGCCGGGGTCTTGCTTTACATGGTGGTTGCCAATATCCTTCAGGCCCTGCAAACGTTTCTCATGACCCGAGAAGCGCTTCCTGAGAACCTTCAAAGCCTGCTGAAGGAACAGCTAGCGGCTCAGGCCGCCGCTGTTTCAGTCTCTGAATCAGGTTCCACAACAGATTCTGTGGGCAAGGATAGTTCGGGTTTTCGTGGCCTTCTCAACCAGGAGCGCTCTGGTGAGGAATCTCCCCCTAAACCTAAGAAATCTTCCCTGTCTCTGCCCCTACCATCCTCTTCGCCAGCCAATGGCAACAAGTCCAGAAAGATGACCAGCAAGGCCAGCCGCAACAGGCGCCAGAAGCAGAAGAAGTTCAAAAACTAAGGGGAGCTCTCAACATCCACCCAAGCAATCCTCCTGAACAGCTACCACCAATTGGGGCAGATGACCCATGATCCCCCCTGGCCAACCTTCCTGGCCAGCCTCTGGCAACCATGAACCCTCAGCCTGTTCCACTGGAGCAACTGGATCTTTTAATCCGGGCTCGCTCACCCATCATCTGGGTGCCCACCCAAGAGGAAGAACGCCTGGAAGCACTGGTGCGCCAAGTTGCCCGCAGACTCCAGGATCGCTTGGTGATGCGCTGGGACTTTATGGGCGGTCTGGATGCCCCCAGTGATGGTGTTGGTATGGCAGAACGCAATCCCCTAGCTGCCCTGGACAGCCTATCTGCCATGGCTGCCAAACGAGGTGCCATACTGCTTTTGCTGGACTTTCACCGCTTCCTTGAGGATGTGGCAGTGAATCGGCGCCTGCGGAACCTGGCCAAGGAACTGCGTCGCCAGCCCCACACGGTGATCATCAGTGCCCCCAATTTGAGCCTTCCCCAAGAGCTGGAAACCGTGGTCTCCGTGCTGGAGTTGCCCCTGCCCACCAATGGTGAGATCCGTGCTCTCTTGGATAGCATTGCCCGTGCTGCTGGACAGCCACTCCCCAACCATGTGAGGGAGACCCTAAGCCGTTGCTGCACAGGTCTCCCCGAGGAGCGAATCAGACAGGTGGCGGCCCGTGCCCTGGCCCAGCGGGGCATGTTGGGCCTGGAGGACCAGGCTGACATTCTTGAGGAAAAGCGCCAAGCCGTGCGGCGCACCGAGCTGCTGGAATACTGCAGCACATCCACTAACACAACAGACATTGGTGGTCACGACCAGCTCAAAGCCTGGCTAGAGCAGCGACGGCTGGCCTTTTCTCCAGGGGCTCGGGCCTACGGCCTACCCCATCCCAAAGGTGTGCTCCTCTTGGGTCCTCAAGGCACCGGCAAGTCATTGACAGCCCGTGCCGTGGCCCACAGTTGGGGAATGCCCCTGCTGCGTTTGGATGTGGGACGCCTGTTTGCTGGTTTGGTGGGTGCCAGTGAAGCCCGTACCCGGGAGATGATTCGCACCACAGAGGCCATGGCTCCCTGTGTGCTCTGGATTGATGAGATCGATAAAGGTTTTGGCTCCGACAGTCGTAGTGATGGGGGAGCCAGCCAACGGGTGTTGGCCACTCTCCTGACTTGGATGGCGGAAAAAGAGAGCCCCGTGTTTGTGGTGGCCACAGCCAATGGCATTGAAACCCTCCCTGCAGAACTACTGCGCAAAGGCCGTTTTGATGAAATCTTCCTGCTGGATCTGCCCACATTGGCGGAGCGCCATGAGATCCTAAAGCTCCACTTGAATCGCCTACGACCCAGCCAGTTGGACCTGGAGCTGGAGGCCGCGGTGGGGCGTTGCCAAGGTTTTTCTGGTGCTGAGCTGGAGCAGGTGCTCATTGAAGCCATGCACCTGGCTTTTGGTGAGGAACGCCCCCTTAAACAAGAGGACCTACTCCGGGCTGCCGGGCAACTGGTGCCCCTCTCCCGCACCGCTGCTGAGCAGTTGCAGGCGCTCCAGCAATGGTCCTCCTCCGGCAGAGCACGGCCTGCCTCCAGCACTGCGTCTTGGGCACTGGATGGCTAGGACAAACAAGGATGGCTAGGGCAAACAACTATTATTGATGAAGTGGGATAACATGTGAACCTATGGCATCCTGGCGTGCTGCCCTACTCCTAGCCCTATTGGTGGTGATATTTGGTCTCACCCTATTTGTTGTGTCTGCTCGCATCTGGTTACCCACGGATATGCTTGAGCCTGGTCCCATCAGTGAAGTTTCCCAGGATGGCGATAAACTCTCCCCATGGGTAATGCTCAATGGGTAATGCTCACGATCACACCACAGATCTAGATCCAGAATTGCTGTCTGGGAATTTGGACTCCGATGATCTCTTTGACCAGGTTGATGAGGAGGATCCACTGGACTCTGTGGCCACGGACTCCCCAGATCCAGATGGGGAAATCCGGGCTGGACTTGCCCACCTGAAAGGGGGACGGGAGGAGGTGATGCAGGGCTTGCGCATCTTTTGCGAATACCGGGATTCCCGGGCCATTCCCCTGTTGCTGCCCCAGCTGAATGACCATTGCCCCATCACACGGATGAGTGCAATTTATGCCTTAGGCCGTAACCCGTCTCCTGAGGCGGAATCCATGTTGTTGCAGCTGTTGCAGGACAGCAATGGCTTTGTGCGCAAGGCCGTGGCTTGGAGCCTGGGCAACTACCCAGGCCCAGTTGTCCTGAAGGCTTTGATCCATGCCCTCACCAGGGACATTGCCGCGGTGCGGCTTTGGGCAGCCAGCTCCCTTGTGGATGTGGCGGCAACCAACCCAGGGGATGCAGTGCGGGCCAGCCAGGTGCTGATGGGGGCCTTACGTATTGATAGCAATGCTGTGGTTCGTAGCAACTGTGCTTGGAGTCTTAGCCGTCTTCATGGGGCCTGCAGCCAAGATCCCCAGGTGCAAGAAGATCTGGTCCAGGCCCTTGTTCAGGCCATGTTAGAGGATTCAGATCAAGGTGTTGCTGATGATGCCCGCACGGCCCTTGAGCAGCTGGATGCTCCCGCAACCATGGCTCAGCTGAAGACCCTTTTGGAGGATGGCCTCCTCAGCTAAGGACATCAGGTCCGTGGTCATATCACCCTGTTTTTTGTGTGAATCTTCGTAACCGGTGAGGGGGAAGAGGGGTTGCTCCCCCAGGGCAAATGCTCCGCCAGGGCAAAAAGTAGTTATTGTTCAGCCAGAGATTTAAGCTTGCCCATGCCCTTGCAGACCATCCGCTTCCGGATTCGTCCCGATGGCCGCGTGGAAGAGCAAGTTAGAGGTCTGAGTGGAGCCAGTTGTCAGCAACTGACCGCCGGCCTTGAGAACCGCCTTGGTGCTGTGATCAGCCAAAACCCCACGGCAGACCACTATGCCGCCGTGGGTCTGCAGCACCAACATCAAACCGCCTCCCTTTGCCAGTCCTCCTGACTTCCCCTGTCCTTCTGACTCCTGCTACAGACCATGTCTCACTTCAGCACCATCAAAACTGAGCTGCGCAACCTTGAGGATCTGAAAACCGCCCTGAGGGAAATGGGCTACCAGCCCAAGTCTGGTCCCCAACAGCTGCGGGGTTACCGGGGACAAATGGTGGAGGCAGAGCTGGCCATCCCCCAGTCCAACGGCAGTGACATTGGCTTTCGCTGGAACGGCAAAAGCTATGAGCTGGTGACAGACCTGCAGCTTTGGAGTCAAAACGTGCCGGTGGAGCGCTTCCTTGCCCAGCTCACCCAACGCTATGCCCTAAGCGCCATTCTTGCAGCCACCAAGCAGGAAGGCTTCCAGGTGTGTGAGCAAAAAAACACAGCTGATGGTTCCATTGAGCTGGTGGTAACCCGTTGGGATGGCTAACACTTCAGCCTGACCCTGAGGAGAGGAGCAAGTTTTCTATGGATCCATCCCTTGCCTTTTCCATACCGGCTGATGGTACGGACCAGCCAACCGGCCTAGAGCCCCTTCTAGGAGGTGCCCTGCGGGAGAAAGCAGTTTGGGTTGATGAATCCGTCTGCATTGGTTGCAGGTACTGTGCCAGCGTGTGCCCCAACACCTTTTTGATTGAGCCCGACTTTGGTCGCTCCCGGGCTGTTCGCCAAGATGGGGAGTCCACACCCCTCATCCAAGAAGCCATGGACACCTGCCCGGTGGACTGCATCCACTGGGTCAACTATGAAGATTTGCCAGCACTGGGCCAGTACTTGGCTCAACAGGAGTTGCAAGCACTGGGTTTTGCCACAGCCAGCAAGCCCAGACGCCCCCAGCAACCCCATGCTGGTGATTTGTGAAAAGCCCTATCCCCCCTGTTCCCTGCCGTCGTTTTGGGCGCACTGGTCTGCAAATTCCTGTGCTCTCCCTGGGGGGTATGCGCTTTCAGCAGAGCTGGAGCGACCTGGACTGGCACCAGATCACCCCTGGGAACCAGGCCAATGTGGAGGCCCTCCTGCGCCATGCCCAGCACCTGGGTTATCACCACATTGAAACGGCTCGCCACTACGGCAGCTCGGAGCGGCAACTGGGTAGAGCATTGGCCACCATCCCTGATTCTCGGCCCATTATCCAGACCAAGGTGCCGCCCCGGGATAATGCTAAGCAGTTTGAGGCAGAGCTGGAAGAGAGCATGGCCCTGCTGGGCTGCCAGGCCATTGATTTGTTGGCCATCCACGGCATCAATCTGCCGGAGCACCTGGAGCAGGCAACAGGCCCGGGTGGCTGCCTAGAGGTGGTGCGCCGTTGGCAGGGGGCAGGGCGCATTGGACATGTGGGCTTTTCTACCCATGGCCCCACGGAGCTGATTGTGGCAGCCATTGAGACCAATGCCTTTGACTATGTGAACCTGCACTGGTATTACATCCGCCAGGACAACAAGGAGGCTCTTACTGCAGCCCAGGCCCATGACATGGGAGTGTTCATAATTAGTCCCACGGATAAAGGGGGTCATCTCCATAGCCCTTCAGCCCGCCTTCTGGAGCTCTGTGCTCCCCTCCATCCCATTGTTTTCAATGATCTGTTTTGCCTGTCCCAACCGGGCATTCACACCATCAGCGTGGGGGCAGCTCACCCCCAAGATCTGGACTTGCATCTGGAAGCAGTGGGGCAGCTGGGGAATGCTGCCCAGCTCCTACCACCTATTCTCCAGCGTCTTGAAGCTGAGCGCCGCAAGCGTTTAGGGGCCGAGTGGGTGGACTCCTGGCGCCAAGGTCTTCCCCATTGGAAAGACACACCTGGCCAGATCAATCTATCGGCATTGCTCTGGCTCTATAACCTCTGGGTGGCATGGGACCTGGAAAGTTATGTGCAAGCCCGCTATGGGTTGATGAGTAGGGATAACCATTGGTTCCCAGGCTGTAATGCCAATGCCGTGGATGAGACCGTTAGTCCAGAAGCACTGCGCCATGCCTTGCGCCATTCCCCATGGACAGGCCGTATCCTGAGTATCCTGCGCCAACTCAAAGCCTGCTTTGGGGAAGCTAAAGTGCAGCGGCTCAGCTCAGCTTGAGCAGACCATGGCCCGGAACCAGAACCCCTTGGCCTTTGCCCAGCAAGCGCTCCAGCGGTTGCCTGGGGAGTTGTGGCGCCAAGAGCGGTGCTTAAGGCCCTGCAGAGAGGGCTTCAAGATGGGAAACAGGGGTGGCCAACCACTGGTGGACTTCAGCAGCAATGATTACTTGGGCCTGGCCCAGGCTGCCCACATCAGCGGTGACGCCCCTCCTATTGCTGCTGGTGGCTCTGGGGCTTCTCCCCTGGTCACCGGGTTGCGGCCCATCCATCAGCGGCTGCGGGAAGCACTGTGCCTCTGGTTGGGGCGGGACCAGGTGTTCTTGTTTCCCAGTGGCTTTCAAGCCAATGTGGCTGTGGTGGCAGCCCTTGCAGATCGCCATTGCCTAGTTTTAGCTGATCGCCTCTGCCACCACTCCCTGGTTCTAGGAGTGCGCTCCAGCGGTGCCACCCTGCGCCGCTTTGCCCATAACGATCTCAATGACTTGGAAAGGCACCTGAAGAAGGTGGAACGGCAGCACCCCCAATGGCGAGTTCTGGTGGTGAGCGAGAGCCTATTCAGCATGGAAGGCACCAGCCCAGATGTAAAAGCCCTTGCTGAGTTGTGCCGGCAGTTTGGAGCCCTGCTGATCCTAGATGAGGCCCATGCTTTGGGGGTGTTGGGTCCCCTGGGTCGTGGCTTGGCATGGGGAGAGCCCCATGTCCATGTGGTGGTGGGAACATTTGGTAAAGCCCTAGGCAGTGGTGGGGCCCTGGTGGCTGTGGATGGGGTGCTGGGGGACTATTTGCTTCAGTTCTGCGGTGGCTACCGTTACTCCACAGCTCTGGCTCCCCCCCTGGCTGCCATGGCCTTGAAAAATCTACAGTGTTTACCCCAGCTGGAACAGGAACGCCAGGCCCTGCTGAGCCGATCCCGGCAACTACGCCAGCGTTTGGTGGACCTGGGTTATCCTCGCCCCCCTGGTGATGGGCCAGTGGTGCCCATGGTGGTGGGTGATGGGGGTCTGGCTCTGGAGCTGCAGCAACGGCTGGAGCATGTTGGTCTTCTGGTGACTGCCATTCGCCCCCCCACTGTGCCACCCGGCTCTGCTCGCTTGCGGATTGTGCTGCAGCGGGGCCAGCCCCCTGAGGCCATGGAGATGCTAGTCCAGACTCTTGTTGCCCACCACTCTCCCCAATGAGCCACCAGATCCTGGCCATGCATGGCTGGTCGTCTCAAGCTGCCTATTGGCAGCCTTGGGTTGAAGCCTTTTCTGCTAAGGGCTGGAGCTGTCGTTGTGGGGAGCGGGGCTACGGGCCACAGCCCCCATCCATGCCCCAATGGGGTCAGGGGGGCATGCGGGTGGTGTTGGCCAACTCCATGGGCATTCATCTCATTGATGCAGACCTGTTGGCCTCTGCTGAAGCGGTGGTGCTACTGGCTAGTTTTGGACGTTTTGTTCCCAATGGCTACCACGGCTTAGGGCTGCGTTTGCAATTGGCCACCATGGACCGCTACTTGAAGCAAGGGGATGTGGCTGGATTGTTTAGCAGGTTTAGGGTGAAGGTGGCAGCACCCCTATCTGTGGATTGCCTGCCGGAGGGTTTATCACCCCAGGATGTGTCACCAGATGGCCTCCAGCGGTTACGGGAGGATCTTTCCCGGCTAGAGCAGATTCAGGGCTTACCGTCCACCTTCCCCCAGCAGGTGCCCGTGCTGAATGTGGAAGCAGGCAGAGACTCCATTGTCCATGCCCGGGCCCGGATGGAGCTGCGGCGAGCCTTACCCACAGCAGACCACCTGGTGCTGCCCAATTCTGGTCATGCCCTGCTGGATGACCAGCTCCTGCCCCAGGTGATCACCTGGCTGGAGCAGCTTCCTAGTGGGGCCGCCGTCTGATGACAGGTCTGGGTACCAGACCCCAATGGGTCATGGGGCCGGGGGAGGCTGCGGCCTATGTGCGTGAGGCCAGACTACAGCAATCTGTGGCCTGGCGATTAGCTGGCCTCTGGCGCTCCACCATGGCCAATCGCCTATGCCCTGGTGCAAGGTTGGATTTGGGTGGTGGTGCTGGTGCCTTGGCCATGGCCTTGGTTCAGCAGGGTTGTCCCCCCCTGGAGGTGGTGGATCGCAGTGCATCGCTGCTGAGCCTGGCCCCAGGACTGCCGGTGCGTCTTTGGGATCTGGAATGGGGATTGCCCGTAGCCGGTCCTGCCTTACTGGCCAGTAGCTTTGCACTCCACTGGCTGGCTCAACCCCTGGAACATCTGGGCCAATGGTGTCAGGCCTTACGGCCCGGAGGTCAGTTGCTGCTGGCGGTGCCCACCTCAGGTAGCTTTACCAGCTGGCGCCAGGCCAGCCACCAGGCTGGTGTGCCCTGGACCGGCCAACCCCTGCCATCGGCCCAAGGGCTGCAGGCGGTCATAAGCAGCCAACTGCAGCTGCACCACTGCTGTCTCCTCCATCTCAACCAATACTGGCCATCGGCCTTGGCCTTCTTTCATCACTTGAAACGCCTGGGTTTAGCTGCCGGAAGCGGGGAACAGCTAAGTCCATCTGCCCTACGGCGACTCAGTCGCTGCTGGCCCAAACATTCACAGGGAGATGTGGCAGTGGAGTGGGAAGTATTGACAGTAGTAGGGGAGAAAGTGGTCAGCTGAGCT
>RKSC01000115.1 GCA_007571085.1 Synechococcus sp. PNGco_S_binSS4 | reverse complement strand
GGGAAGCAGATTCCATCCTCCCCTCTGCTCCATAGTTGTTCCCTGCTTTAATGAGGAAGCAGTCATTGGCAAAACCCATGGGCGGCTCATGGGCATCTTATGTGAACAGACCTCATGGTCCTTTGAAATAATTTACGTGGATGATGGCAGCCATGATAGGACTCTTAAGTTATTACAGGAATTCCATAGGGTTGAATCCCAGGTGCGGGTCCTGATCCTCTCCCGTAACTTTGGCCACCAGATTGCCGTGACAGCTGGGCTGGAACATGCCTCTGGTGATGTGGTGGTTATCATCGATGCTGACCTGCAAGACCCTCCAGAAACCATCGGCCAAATGCTGGAACAATGGCATCAAGGAGTTGACGTTGTCTATGGAGTCCGTTTGGAGAGAGCTGGGGAGACTGTCTACAAACGTTGGAGTGCTAAACTATTCTATCGGTTGGTGAATATGCTCTCTGGTACAGCCATTCCTTTGGACACCGGTGATTTCCGTTTGATGGACCGACAGGTGGTGCAGGCTCTCTTGTCCATGCCTGAGCGGGATCGCTTTGTGCGAGGGATGGTGGCTTGGACAGGGTTCCGACAAAAACCGATCTTCTATAAGCGTGCTGCCCGGGCATCTGGAAGAACTAAATATTCCCTTAAGAAAATGCTACGTCTTGCAGTTGATGGCTTACTCTCCTTCTCCAGAACTCCCTTGCGACTATCCATGTGGTTGGGCTTCATGGCTTCGGGACTGGCCTTAGTGGGCATCGCCTATGCCACCATTTTACGCCTCCTGACCCAGCAGTGGGTGGCGGGCTGGACCCTGCTATTTATTGGCATAATGTTTCTTGGTGGTCTGCAACTATTGATGCTGGGTCTCATTGGTGAATATGTGGGTCGTATCTACAATGAGGTCAAAGGGCGCCCCCTCTACTTCATTAGGGAGCGGTTAGGATTTGCGGAAAATCCTAAATCTTCTGACACGGCAGAGGTGGTCACACCCTCACGACAATGACCATGACCTCCAACAATGGGGTTGAAGCAGACCCTAAACCACTGGCAAGCAACAAACAGCATATGGATCGGTCTCGCCCAGTCCCATGGACTCAGCAATGGTTATTGAAGCTCCAACGGTCTGCCGGCAGCCGGTCTGGTGGCTGGGGTGTCCTTCTCCTGGGCTGTGGCATAACGGTGTTGTTTCTCTGGTTGCTGATGCGGGAGCTGGATCTGGCAGCTTTTCGTGAGGCATTAACCAGACTCTCCCTGCAAGCCTCCTTGATTGCTTTGGCTTTTTTGACCATGGGCTACACCACACGGATAATCCGCTGGTGGTGGATGCTGCGGTTTCTTGATCCACAAGTACCCATGGGAGTCTGCGTATGGCCATTTCTAACCAGCATCTCATTGAACAATGTGCTGCCTTTTCGCATTGGCGATGGTCTGCGTATCCTTGGCTTTCGTCAGAAACTGAAGTGCCAGCCCATGGGCCTGGCCGGAACATTAGCTACGGAACGGATTATGGATCTACTAGTGCTGTGTGGCTTTTTCTTTCTCGGACTGCTCGGCTTGCCTGAGGGAGCCTTTCCTCATCAATTCAGCACTGCCGCTGCTGCCTTAGCAGGATTTAGCATGGCTGGACTGCTTCTGCTGATGGTTCTGTTACCCCAACTGGTTCGCTACGCCCAGCATTTACAGAAACAGTCTTCCCTGAAGAAGCGCCAATGGTTGGCAGCTATCTTGGCCCAGGGTTTGTACTTTGCTGGGGCACTCAGCATCATTCGCTCCAGTTCACACATGCTCGTGTTACTTATGCTCTCTCTAATCTCATGGGGGTTTGAGGGTGCTGTCTTTGCATCTGTGGCCGCAGATTTCCATGGCCATGCTGCCCCCTTAGCCCCCTGGTTTGCTCTGGCCACCGGCACCTTGGCCACATTGCTACCAAGCACTCCAGGCTACATAGGCACCTTCGACTACTTTGCTGCCCAGGGTTTGATTGCCTATGGGGCCTCACCCGAGGCAGCAGCAGCCTTTGCCATAGCTGTTCATGGGGTCCTATGGGTTCCCCTAACCAGCTGTGGTCTCATATACCTCGCTCTACAGGGGACAAAGCGATGAATCAACAACAGGTGGTCATCATTGGTGGGGGCTTTTGTGGACTGGCAGCAGCCTATGAGCTGGCACGGCAGGGCCAACGGGTTACGGTGTTGGAAGCCGACAAACAAGTTGGCGGTCTGGCTGGAAGTTTTTCTGCTGGTGGCACAGAATTGGAGAAGTTTTACCACCACTGGTTTACCAATGACGAGCATGTCATGCAGCTCATTGCTGAGCTGGATCTATCAGATAATGTGCTCTTGCGCCCCACCCGCACTGGTATGTATTATGCCAACCGCTTTCTCAAGCTTTCCACCCCCTTAGACCTACTGCGCTTTTCTCCCCTATCCCTTGCAGATCGCATTCGACTAGGGCTCCTAACTCTGCGGGCCCGGCGGGTGAAAGATTGGCAAGCCTTGGAGGAGCGTACCGCAGCTGAGTGGTTACGGGAGATGGGAAGCGAGCGGGTCTATAAGGTGGTCTGGGAGCCCTTGCTGCGGGGCAAGTTTGGTCACCTGGCAGAGGAGGTGGCTGCTGTCTGGTTTTGGAACAAACTCAAGTTGCGAGGTGGTAGTCGTGGCAGAGGGGGCGAGGAGCAGCTGGCCTATTACCGGGGCGGGTTTGCTGCTCTAGCCAAGGCCGTGGCAGAGGCTATCCAGTGCCTGGGGGGAGCAGTGTACACGGGACAGCCGGTCCAAGCATTACAGGTGGAGGGGAACCAGGTTCGCGGTGTTGTGACGCCTGAACGATCCTTCCCAGCAGATGCAGTCTTGGCAACGCCCTCCTTAAGCATCATCGCTTCTCTCATGGCCCCCCATGTGTCACCTTCCTATGTGCACCAGCTGCAACGTATACGCTACCTGGCCAATCTCTGCGTTGTTCTGGAGCTTAGTTGCAGCTTGTCCAGCCTCTATTGGGTCAATGTTAATGATACCAACTTCCCTTTTGTTGGCATCATCGAGCATACCAATTTTGAATCAACTGCTACCTATTCCGGTCGTCACATTGTCTATCTCTCTAAGTATCTTCCCCCCACTGATCCACTCTACAGAGCTCCAGATCATGATGTATTGGACTTCTCTCTTCACCATCTGCAGCGGATGTTTCCTAATTTCTGTAATGACCAGGTACTTGACGCCCATGTCTGGCGAGCTGACTATGCACAACCTGTAGTGGAGCGTGGTTATGGAAAACTGATTCCGGATGTGAGGACACCACTTCAGAATCTGTTTATTGCTACCATGGCCCAGATCTATCCCGAAGACCGGGGCACAAACTATGCCATCCGTCAGGGGCGAACAGTGGCCGGTATGATGCAAAATATCTTGACCAGACCTGCCTAAGCTGCTGCTATTGCAATCCAGCTGCTGCCAGGGTCTTCCCTAAGGGGAGCAGAATCCTCTCTTACTTCTCTTCCCATGGGACCCGGACCCATTGGCAAGCCTGGCCCCCATGGGAACTCCAGCAGATGGTTGTTGTTCATAGGGATAACCATCCTGGCCTTCCGCCACTTTTTGGAAAAGCACCGGCGGGGGGAGAAGAGCTTCACGAGAGTGGAGCACCTAAGAGAGCAAGGGCTACTGGGGAAGGAGAGACCCAAAAATGGGTGAGACTGGTAAGGGGAACCAGTGGTTT
>RKSC01000075.1 GCA_007571085.1 Synechococcus sp. PNGco_S_binSS4 | reverse complement strand
GTCAGCATGGACACTGAGACCACACAGCGCACCTTCTCCCCCAATTTGCCAGCTTTGCCGACGGTGTTCAGCACCTCTCGCAACAGGCTCTGATCAGACAGGTGGTTATTGGCGTGGCCATGGCCATGGCGCTGAATCTGCTCCCGGCGGAAGCAATCAATCTGCTCAGCGGCCATGGTGCGGAACTTTTCATCCAGCACCTGGCCAGATTCCAACTGCTCACTGTCAACCAGGAGTGTGGGGGGATGGGGATAGGGACAGCCGTTCTCATCAAAATTACGGAACAATTTGAGGCGGCCATTCTCTAATTTTGTGGAGCCATCGGAATTTTGGCAGTGGAAGCCGGCGATGTAGTCGTAGACCAGCTTTGATGTGGAGGTGTTATTGCATACAACTATAAAACAGGGGGGAACCCGGATATTGGCCTCTTGCCACTGCTTGGCAGTCTTCTCGTAGTGGCCGTAGAGGGCCGCCAGTGCAGTCTGGAGGGTTATGGGAAGCTGCAAGGGATCCAAGGCCCCTTTTTGTTTACCCCGGCCCTTTTTTGGCATATCCTTGCGGATGTTATCCCAAAGATTACGGAAGGTTGGCATGTCCCCACCAGGGATGTTGTCCGCCACCGGCACCCGAGGTAGCTTGACAATGCCGCATTCGATGGCATCCATGAGGGAGAAATCGCCCATGGTCCAGGGGAAAAGTGTACCTTCCGCATAGCCGGAGCCCCGTAGGAAGAACGGGGTTGCTGAGAGATCAATAACCCGAAGACGGGCCAGCTTTGCAACAGCTTTTAGTCCTTCTATCCACAGCTGTGCCGCCTCCCGACTCTTCTTAGCTTCTTCTAGGTCATCTCCCTTAAGCTTAGCCTCTTCCCCCGCTTCCTTCTCCTGATAGCAGTGGTGGGCTTCGTCATTGATGGCCAGGATAGTTTTCATGCCCATTAGTTCAGGCATAACCCGCTGGAGCATCTGACCAGGGCTTTCCAGGGAGGTGAACCTAGGGCCATGACCATATAGGAGTTGGCGGCCAACTTTGGAAATCTCCATGGTGTCGCGGCGCTTGAAGGCATGGAAATTGGTAATGACAATCTTGGCCCGCCCCAAATCCGACAACATCTCTGGGGGAACCAGTTCCCGGCTGTGATAATAGCTATCCGGGTCGTTGGGCTGAAGCACCCGCAGTCGGTCCTTGACGGTGATGCCAGGGGTGACCACCAGGAAACCTCGGGTGAAGCGCCGGTCCCTTGGGTGGCGCACCGCATTGACCGTTTGCCAGGCAATCACCATGGCCATGACCGTTGTCTTGCCAGCTCCAGTGGCTAGTTTTAGGGAAAGCCGGGCCAGATCAGGGTTGGCCTGGCCATTGACTGCCTCCAGGTGTTGGAGAAATGTTTGTCCCACCTGGCCCAGTTTGGGTGCCACTTCCGTGAGCCAAATCACGGTTTCCACAGCCTCCACCTGGCAGAAGAAAGGGCGGTAGTGGCTGAAGTTATGGTGGCGCCAGTGGCGAAGCAGGCGGGCTGTTTCTGGCGTTACCCGCCACTGGGCCCCAGGCAATTCTCGCCAGCGCTCCAACCCACTGCGCACACTGTTGATGACCTGGAGTAAGTCATACTGCTGGCCCTTATCTGCTATCTTTCTGCCCTCTTTGGCAAGGATCAGCTCCTGCTGGCGGCGCCTGCTCCCCTTTGCTGTGGGAATGGGGGCCAGGAAAGAGCATGGGCGCCGTTGGTGGCGGATCACTCCGGTGGGTTGGCCCTTCTCATCCAATTCCCAGTGGTGCTCCGGGCACTTGTAGGGGGAATTGAGAACTGGGCTGTCAAAGAATTTGCCCTGATCAGCCATTGATGCGCCGCTTGTGCCCTGGACCCATGGAAATCCTGACCTTGGTTTCTGTGGTGTATGTTGCCAGCCCTTGAACCCCACCCCAGCAGGGCCTCAACTCAGCCAAAGTCCATGCCGCAGGACCCGTAGCCCTTGAGGCGTGGCGAGGACTTCTTGCCAACTTGTGGCCTCTGTGAGGATTAAATCGGCAGGGCAGCCGTTCCGCAATACACCATCCCAGGCCAGCTGCAGCACCTGAGCTGGGGCACTGGTGAATGGAATCAAGCCCCATGGCTCCCAAGGGTGCAGATGGGTGACAGGGATGGCAAAGCGCCACAGCTCCAGGGGATCAAAGTTGCCGCCAGGAAACCAAGGGTCGGCCACATTATCTCCGCCAATGGCCACGGTCACCCCCGCCTCTTGCAACTCGTGGATGGGGGCCAGGCCCCGCAGTCGTGGGGCGCGGCTCCCGTTGCCCCGATCCTGGAGCCAAAGATTTGTGGTGGGGAGGCTCACCAGGGGGATATGAAGAGCTGCTAGGCGCCCAGCTGTGCGCTGCAGCTTTTCAGGGGTGTGTTGTGCCAGGCTGCAACCATGGGAGACGGTGACAGATGGGGGAAGGGGCTCCTGCTCCAGTAGGTCCAATAGCCCCTCCAGGCAGCAGCTGCGATGGTCACAGGTTTCATCCAGGTGCAGGTCAATGATGCAGCCGTGGTCAGCAGCCAGGCGGAGCATTTGGGCCAGATGGTGGCGCCATGGAATCCCTTGGCTACTTTCATAATCCAATGCACCACCTAGGCCCCCAGCCAATGGGGCCATTTGCTTGGCAAGGCGCCCACCGATGCTGGTGCCCCACACCTCCAGGGGGGCCATGGCAATGGGTTGGAGTTCCAGCCGGTCTGACCAAGCTTTCCATGTGTGGGTCACCGCTTCCCAGGTGGCTTGGGAGCCCTGCCAGCCCAGATCCAGGTGGCTGCGCAGTGCCCGATAGCCCTGTTGCCAGGCCTTCTGCAGTGCCCGTTCCATGCGCTCCGCCACCACAGGGGCAGAACGGCTCTGGTGCTCTTGAAAATTGGCCTGCAGAGCACCGCTGATGGTGCCCCTGGGATTGGGGGCCCCTGACCAGGTGAAGGCCTTATCCAGATGACAGTGGGGTTCTACGGCGGCGGGGAACCCTAAAGGGAGCTGTGGCCTTGGCCCTAGCTGTAGGGGTTCAATGTTGGTGATGCATGCTCCCTTAATGACCAGGGCCAGATTGACCAGGCCATCCCCATCGGCCTTGAGGCCATGGTGGTGCTGCTGGTCCAGGAGAGCCATGGGCCAGCGCAGGTGCAGGGGTTGGGAGGCAGGAAGGGGCAACAGTTTTTCCTCCTGAGCTTAAGTTTGACAGACACGGCCAAAGCTGCAGCAGTCTCAGAGGAGCTAGCTGCAGTCCAGCACCCAGTTGCGCTTCAGTTCCATGACCACAAGCCCCTATCGCACCATTCCACCCCAGGAGCGTTTGCCCCGCTGGTTACAACGTCCCCTGGGTACAGCCTCTGCTTTGGCCCAAGTGCAGGAGCAAGTTAGAGCCCTCCGCCTCAATACCATCTGTGAGCAGGGGCGCTGTCCCAATCGGGGTGAGTGCTACGCCGCAGGCACGGCCACGTTTCTGCTGGGAGGTTCCATTTGCACCCGCAGCTGTGCTTTTTGCCAGGTCCATAAGGGGCAAGCGCCCCAATCCCTAGATCCCCAGGAAGCTGAGCGGGTGGCAGAGGCAGTGGTCAATTTGGGGTTGCGCTATGTGGTGCTCACAGGGGTGGCACGGGATGATCAGGCAGACCACGGTGCCAGTTTATTTGCCAACACCATGGTGGCCATCCGCCGTCGTAATCCTGGTGTGGCCATTGAAGTTTTGAC
>RKSC01000064.1 GCA_007571085.1 Synechococcus sp. PNGco_S_binSS4 | reverse complement strand
TAAGAAGAAGCTTGAGTCGTTCAGTTGCATCTTGGGCCATTTGAGCAAACTCAGCATTGCTCAGACATTGCCCATCAAAAGACTGAAGCTCCCCAGCTGGACATTTACTAACGGGAGCTTGGGACCCCGAGGATCCCCCACCACCGCTACTAACAGGAGCTTGGGAACCCGGCGGGGATCCCTCCCCACCACTACTAACAGGAGCTTGGGACCCCGAGGATCCCCCACCACCACAAGCAGCCAGGAGCAAGGCGGGCAATGCCACCCAGGCCCGGCCCAGAACGGGCCTTCCTCTCCACTGGAAAACCTGGCCACCATTGGAGGTGCTGTTGTCAGTTTTTCTCAATTTTGAGATGCCCGAAGGAATGGGTGAATTGTAGCAGGGTCCTTAGTGCTGCGGTGGGGGCTGGGTGAATAGGCCAGGGTCACCAGATCCCAGGCATTCTGCAGACTAGGTGAGGCATGGTGCAGCTGGAGGAGCATGGGCCTGTTGGGGGGACCTTCTCCATGGTTGGGGCGCCTTACCAGGTAAGGAACATCACAAGGGGGAATGTGGTTAAGGGATCTTGGGGCTGGGGAGTCCAGGGCTGTTGGATGGGGAATCCGGGGAGTTCCCTGAACCGGGGAGAACTGCCAAGGGACCTTGCCATGGCGGCCCCTGGTAGGACCTGCTTATGTGCTTCTGCTCCCTGGACTCCTCCATTACGGCTACCAGCTGTTGAGTGGGGTGAGGGTGACTGTGCCACTGCCCCTGGTACAGCACAGGCAAGCATTTTTGGGTAAAGTGATTCCTCTACGTCGGTTGGGGATGAGCGGTTTTGAGCTGAGAGCACCCTATGGGCAAATGGGTGATCAGCCCGGTGCCATTAAGGGGCTAGTCCGTGGTGTGCAGGATCAGGTTCCCTATCAGACTCTCCAGGGTGCCACTGGTACAGGCAAGACCTTCACCGTTGCCAATGTCATTGCCGAGACTGGTAAACCTACCCTTGTATTGGCCCATAACAAAACCCTAGCTGCCCAGCTTTGTAATGAGCTGCGGCAGTTTTTTCCTGGGAATGCAGTGGAGTATTTTATTTCCTATTATGATTACTACCAGCCAGAAGCCTATATGCCATCCACAGACACTTATATTGCGAAGACAGCATCAATTAATGAGGAGATTGACATGTTGCGCCACTCAGCAACCCGATCATTATTTGAGAGGAAGGATGTGATTGTTGTGGCATCTATTAGTTGTATTTATGGCTTGGGAATGCCCGTGGAATACCTAAAAGCAGCTATACCATTTTCCGTGGGTGAGACCATTAATTTAAGTGGTGTCTTGCGTGAAATGGTGAGCAATCAATATAGTCGGAACGATATGGAAATGGGGCGAGGCCGTTTCCGTCTGCGTGGTGATGTATTGGAGATAGGTCCAGCCTATGAGGATCGTCTGATAAGGATTGAGTTTTTTGGTGAGGAAATCGAGGCCATTCGCTACGTGAATCCCATGGGTGGAGAGATCCTGAAAAGTTTGGAAAAAGTGAATATCTATCCGGCAAAACACTTTGTCACACCAAAAGATCGTATTGAAACAGCCATATCAGCCATCGGCCAGGAGCTGGCAGAGCAGTTAGACCTGTTGAATAGACAAAACAAACTTCTAGAGGCCCAGCGTTTAGAACAGCGAACCAACTATGATCTGGAGATGTTGCAGGAGGTGGGATATTGCAATGGCATAGAGAACTATGCACGGCACCTAACAGGTCGTCCAGCGGGCAGCCCACCCCAGTGCCTGGTGGACTATTTTCCTGATAACTGGCTACTGGTGGTGGATGAAAGCCATGTCACCTGCCCCCAGCTGCGTGGCATGTACAATGGTGACCGCTCCCGCAAGCAGGTGCTCATTGACCATGGATTTCGTTTACCCAGTGCAGCAGATAATCGCCCCCTGAAATCTGAGGAGTTTTGGCATAAGGTGAAGCAAGCCATCTTTGTCTCCGCCACCCCTGGGGATTGGGAGCTGATGCGCTCTGGTGAAGCTATCTGGCGCCAGATCATTCGCCCCACAGGTGTTGTGGATCCAGAAATCAGCGTTCGCCCCACTGAAGGCCAGGTGGATGACCTGTTGGCGGAAATTCGCTGCCGCAGCAATCGTGGTGAACGGACACTGGTGACCACCCTCACCAAGCGCATGGCAGAGGATCTCTGTGAGTACCTGGCTAACCATAAGGTCAAGGTGCAATATCTTCATTCGGAGATCCACTCCATCGAGCGTATTGAGCTGATTGAAGATCTACGTATGGGTAGCTATGATGTGCTGGTTGGAGTTAACCTATTGAGGGAAGGTCTGGATCTGCCTGAGGTGTCACTGGTGGCTATTCTGGATGCAGACAAGGAAGGTTTTCTCCGCTCAGATCGTTCCCTAATTCAGACTATTGGCCGTGCTGCTCGCCATGTGAATGGCATGGCTATTCTCTATGGGGATCGGCTGACGGATTCCATGGCCAAAGCCATTGAGGAAACAGAACTGCGCCGTCAGGTGCAACAGCGCTATAATGCGGAGAAGGGAATTACACCCCAGGCGGTGGTCAGCAGAACCAAGGCTAATCCCATCTTGGCGGATCTGGAATTATCCAGGCAGCTGAATCAGAGCCAATTGGCAGCCGCCACTGTGCAAGCAGAAAATGATGACATACCATTGGCATCCCTTCCTGGGCTCATTGGTCAGTTGGAAGACCAGATGAAAGCCTGTGCTAAGGAATTAAAGTTTGAGAAAGCAGCCCAGCTGCGAGATCGTATTCGCATTTTGAGACAAAAACTTGTTGGCTCGCCATAGTTTGCTCTTCATCAAGATCCAATGATTTTTATCTTGCCCATCAGCAGGAGTCCAATGCAGAGAACACCAATTAAAGGGCCGGGAGGAAGGTTGAGCAGGAGGGCCAGGAGGAAGCCGCCACCACTAATGGCCATGCCAGCACCAGCAGCCTTCAAGACTGCTTGGCCCAGGCTGGTGGCACCAGAAAGGCCAAAAAGAGCAGGTGCACACATGAGGCTTATCACCAGCACCACCCCCACGGCGGTCATGCTGCTAACCACCACAAATGCTGTGATGCCGGCCAAGGCAAACCGCAGGGCACGCAACGGTAAACCACTGGCCGCTGCCCCTGCCGGATCTACTCCAAAAAACACCAGGGGCTTGTAGTAGAGCCCTAAAAATAGTCCTTGCAACAGCAGTGCTCCAAGGGCTTGCAGCAGGTCTACTGTTCTGGTGAGCAGCAGGTCACCAAACAGGGTGGCCTCCAAATCTACCCTGATGCCCAACACCGGAATTAGCAAGACACCAAACCCCAGAAAGCCTGCCAGGACGGTGTTCATCACTGCCCCGTGGCTGGTTGTGCCTTGCCAAGAACCCAGAAATCGCTCAGCCACCATGGAGCCCAGCAGACCACTGACCAGTCCCCCCACACTGGGGGGAAACCCGAAGGCCACGGCCAGGGCCAGGCCCGGCAGCACCGCATGGGAGATGAGGTTGGACTGCATCACCCGCCCTTGCACAATGAGCAGGGTGCCACTAATGGGACACAGGGCACCGGTAACAATGGCCAGCAACAAGGGCTGCAACCACCAGTTCATGGCAAGGCCCCTCCCCTGTGGCGCCATAGGGGGCATAGGGGGAGCCAGCCCCCTGCAGTTTTAACCACAGTAGTGGTTCCCCATGGTGACGTCATTGAGGGTCTGCTGCACCTCCTCAGGGGTACCATCAGCCCGCAACACCCGGTCTAGAACCAGCACCCGGTCATAGGATTGCAAGGCAGGTCCCCAATCATGGCTGCTGACCACAAGGGTTAGCCCCGCATCACTCAACTGGCGCATCAGACCCAGCAGCAGCTGGCGGGAAGGGGGATCAATGGTGGCGCAGGGCTCATCAAGAAGGAGCACATCAGCTGGCTGTACCAGGGTACGGCCCAACAGGGCACGCTGCTGCTGCCCGCCGGAGAGCTGGTCAAGGCGCCGTCCTGCCAGGGCTTCTAGGCCAACCCGCTGCAAGGCCCCATCCACGTCGCAACAACCAGTGCGGCTGGAGGAGAGCCGTCCCAAACGGGCAAACTCAGCCACTGTGATGGGGAAATGCCAGTCAATGGTTCCCTTCTGGGGCATGAGGGCAATCCGCTTCCGGCAGCGCCCCACCGGTACACCATCTAGCTCCACCGCTCCACCGCTGGGCTGGAGCTGCCCTTGCAGCAGGTGAAGCAGGGTGGATTTGCCCGCCCCATTGGGACCCACTAAGGCACTAAGGCTGCCGGGGCGCAGGTGGAAATCAATGTGGTCCAGCACCCGATGCTGGCCATAGCTGTAGCTGAGATGGCGGCAGCTCAACCCCCGCCTCCCTGGCGGCTCCTTGCAAAGGTTCAGTGGATTCAAATGCCACTTGGGCCAGTCTATGGCTAGAGCCTATCAAAATCCCGGCCTGGATAGCTCAGGATATAGCCTGTGACCGCCAGCTCCAGTGATAGGGATGCAGCGCTTGACCAGATTTGCCTTGGCAACAGTCCTACTTGGGGGACTTACCGCCGGGTGCAGTCAGAGTCCACCAGAGAACCAAACCACTTCCAGTGCCAACCAGCAGGTGGCCTCTCCCCAGGTGGTGGCCGCTGATGGGGTGCTTTGTGATCTGACCCGCACCCTGGCAACCCCTGCCATTGTTGTGCATTGCCTTCTCTCTGGTGGAGAGGACCCCCACACGTTTTCCCTATTACCGGAGCAGCGATCCCATCTGGAGCAAGCTGATCTGGTGTTGATCAATGGCCTGGGTCTCACCCCTGTGCTGGCCAGGCTGGTGGAGCAGGGCAAGGCCGTAGCTGTAGGGGAGAACATACCACTTCAACCCCTAGAGGCGGAGACCCCCGCCATGTCAGATGGGCCCGACCATGGCAACCATGACGACCATGGGGACCATGAAGATCACGGCCATGGCCATGACCACGGGGCTGTGGACCCCCATGTATGGCACAACCCCAAGAACACCCAAGCCATGGCAGGGGTGATCACCCAGGAGCTGGTGCAGTTGGTTCCTGGGGAGGCAGCAGCTCTTCAGGAATTGAATCAGAAGGCAGTGGCTGTGCTGAAGGATATGGATGAGTGGGCAGAGGATCAAGTGGAGACCATTGCCCCTCAACAGCGGGTCCTGGCCACCCGTCACAAGGCTTTTGGCTACTACGCCCAGCGCTATGGCCTCAGGGAGTTGGCACTGCTGGACTCCTTCAGTACCAACGAAGTTTCACGGCCAGCTGCCTTGAACAACCTGCGTCGTGAGCTGGATGAGGCCAATGTGGCCATGCTGTTCCCGGAGCAGATTCCACCCAGCCAGTCCTTGGCTGTGATCGCTGAGCAGACTGGGGTTCCCTTAAGCAGCCAATCCCTCAGCGCCGATGGTCTTGCCCCTGGCCAGAGCACGGTGGAAACCTTTGTGACCAACACCTGTGCAATTGTGGAAGGATTGCAGGGTGAGTGCGACAAGATCGCAGGTGAAGACCTGTTCAGCCGCTGGCAGGCCATCACTACTGAGTAAGCCCTCTAGGGCTGGGGGCCTTGCAAGCTGAGGAGCAGGGGTTGGACTTCCATGGCCGTGATCCTGTTCTCCTGGAGGAGGGTTTCCACATGCTGCCGCAACAGATCCCTATGGCGGAATTGGGCACCCAGCTGGTGGAGCACCTCCATGGCTTGAGGTGTTCCCCGGCAGGACAGCCAGTGCTCCCATAGGAGGACAATGCTGGTTTCTGTGCCAATGCACCCTAGGGCCTGCAGGGCAACCTCCCACACAGGTTCTGGTGGCCTCTCCTGGAGCACCCGGGCCAGCCGCTGAGTAACCAGGGGCTCATGGCGACGTTGCAGTAAACGAATGGCGGCAATGGCCACTGGGGGACGGATGTCCCCTAGGAGAGCCTCGCAGAGGCGAAGCAGATGGTGGGCCTTGAGCAGGGGGGCATGGAAGTGGAGCAGCTCCAGCCCTGCCAGCCGCATGGCCCCACTGTGATGCTCCAATGCCTCTTGGATGACCGACAGGGGCACCTTCCGTCCCCAGCAGGCCATGGAGCGAAGCAGGGCCAGGCGGTCCACGGTGGGATCCTCCAGGTAGCGGAAGAGCACATCACTGGCACCCGGCTGATGGGTCATGCCCAAGGCCATGAGCAGCTCTGGCCGGGGACCATGGCGGTCAATCAGATCTAGACAAGGCTGCAAACCCTCTGCTGTTTTCATCCCCAGCCGTTCTGCTAAAGCCATACGCAGCTCTTTTGAGTGCTCAGGGTGAAACAACTGGGCCAAATCCTGGGCTGTAAGCTTGCAGGGCCGTTGACCCAAGGACTGCCACACCAGGTCTTCAGCGGCATAGGGGATGGACTCAGCGGTGGCCATGGGTGCAAAAGAGAGTGCAATGGGCTTTAGCGAGCACCTAGCTCTGCGGCCAGCTCCCGGGCCAGCTTGGTGTCTTTCACATCTGGCAAGCTGGCCAATGGGGAACGGTGGGTGCTGTAAAACACCATTCCAATAAACACCATTCCCCCAAACACATTGCCCACGGTGACGGGGAAGAAGTTCCAAAACATCACATCAGCAAAGCTGACGCCAGAACCCAACAGAGGACCGGTGGTGTGCAAAAACATGTTAACCACAATGTGCTCCATCCCCAAGGTTTGGAAGGCGGTGATAGGGAGCCAGCAGGCCAGGAGTTTTCCGGGGACGCTCTTGCTCACCAAAGCCATGGTTACCCCCAAACACACCAACCAATTGGCGATTACACCCCGCAAGATGGCCAATACAAAACCCATTGCCCCCAAATCCTTGTATTTTACAATGACATTACTGCGGTTGAGGTTAATGATGGTTTGAGCTACCCGTTGCCACACTCCCCCATCGGCAGAAGGATCCACAGTGCCAGCGCTGGTGAGACTAATGGCAAGCATGAGGGCCACCAGGGCACAGCCAAGGAAATTACCAATCCACACCCAAATCCAGTTGCGGAATGTTTTAGACCATGTGCTTTTGCCCGCCCAGGTGGCCATGGGCAGGAGGGCAAAATTGCCTGTCACCAGCTCCATGCCAAACAGAACGATGCTGACAAAGCCGAAGGGGAAAAGCACAGAACCCAGGAAGGGTAAGCCGCTTTGCTGAGCCACTGTTAGGGCTAAACAGGTGGCCAGACCCAAAATGGAGCCGGAATAAAATCCCCGCAGCAATAAATTCTTTGCACTGACAGAAGACTTCTTGCCACCGGCAGCAATCATGCCATCCACCAGTTCATTGGGGAGGACATAGTCCATCTCACTTGCAGTGTTGGCCATAATGATCAAAGCAGAACATTTAGATAAAGACTGTGGAAGATTTCAGGCTATTTTAAGCTGAAATAAATAAGCTAAAATAAACCTGAAGAATCTTGGATCACCTATGGTTTACCCGTGGCTTTTGGGGTGGCACCGTAGTGCTCAATGAGCAGGGCTTTGATGGCATCCTTCACTTCACTCTTGGGAACACGTTTGCGGGTGACCTGGCCCAGGCTGGGCTGGGCACCCTGACTGCCACCCATGGTAATGTCATAGGCCTCCACCATGCCTTCAGGGGATTTGCCCTTGGTTCCCGTTAGACCAATGGCTCCCATATGGGCCTGGCCGCAGGAATTGGGGCAACCGGTCCAGTGGATTTTCACCTCCTGAGGTATATCCAGCTCTTCATCCAGTGTTGTAGATGTGGCCAGGGCCTGATCCTTGGTGTTGGTTAGGGCAAAACCACAGTAGTTGGAGCCTGTGCAGGAGACCGTACCCCCAGCAACACCTTTGGGATGGAGTGGATAATGCTGTAGGAATGGCTCCGCGGTGAAGGCCGCCACCTTGTGATCCGGTATACCCGGAATCAGTGCGTTCTGATCCTCCGTGAAGCGCACCTCAGAGCAGCCATAGACCCGAGATAGCCTGGCCAACTCTTGCATGGCACCACAACTAAGACGCCCAACAGGCACATGGAGCCCTGCCACATTTAAGCCAGGCTGCTTTTGTGGCTGGATGCCATAAAGGTTGCGGGGTTGCTGGTTAAACACGGAGCCAGGATCCGTCTCCAGGGGACCGAAGCGCTCCTCCACCATCTGGCGGAATGACTCAAGGCCCACCCCATCCAGATAGAATCTGAACCTGCCTTTGGGGCGCCTATTGCGCTCACCGTTATCTCTCCATAAACCACACACCACACCGGTCATCCGTGGGGCTTGATCCAGGGGAATCCAGGCATTGAGGGGTACGGCATAGGCATTGAGCACGGAGGAGAGAATTCCCCCCACCCAAACACTAAATCCCATGGTGCCGTTCTTTTCCACGGGGTGGAAGACAATATCATTATGTAGTAGGAAATTATCCTTTGAACCTGCCACAGCCGTGTTCCACTTACGGGGCAGGTTAGAAAACTCCCTATTGCCCTGGCCGTGGTTGGTGAGGTAGTCCTGAAGCGCCTTGGTATAGGGGCGGGTATCAAGGATTTCGTGGGGATCAATCCCAGCCAAGGGATTGCCAGTCACATTGCGAGGATTATCAAAACCGGATTGCAGGGTGGTGATGCCCACAGCCTTGAGGCGCTTTAGAATTTCAGGAAGGTCTTCCAGAAGCACGCCCCGCAGCTGGATGTTCTGGCGGGTGGTGATGTCTCCCACCCCATCTTCCCCGTAGCGGGCCACGATGGAGGCAAACACATTGAGCTGGTCTGCTGTAGCAGTGCCATTGGGCACCCGCAGGCGCAACATGAACTTGCCCGGGGTTTTGGGCCGCCAGAACATGCCGTACCACTTCAAGCGCAGCTGAAGATCTGTGGGGTCAATGTTCTCCCAGCCCAACTGGGCAAAGGTCTCCAGCTCAGAGCCAACAAGCAGGCCGTCTTTTTCGGCCTTGTTTTTTTCAACCTTATTGAGGGTTTTGCCTTCCAGATAGGGAGACAGAGGCGTTGTGACCATAGAATTTTAGGGGTTAAGGTGCAAGGAGGCAAGAAATGCCATTCCAGGGGGTCACAGCGCTTCAAAATGAAAGCGTCGCTGTGTTAAAGGGATTAAGCCCATCAAGGGCTCCTAGTATCTGTACCCTCTGCTACACATTCCCAACTTGCCTTGGGGCATGAATGAGTGAATGACTGCGGAGACTCCATCTTCCATGGCTGCCCATCCATCCTTGGGAACGGTCTATTTGGTGGGTGCTGGTCCTGGTGATCCTGAGCTGCTCACCGTGCGGGCCCATGGCCTGCTCTGCTCCTGCGATGCCCTGGCCTACGATGCCCTTGTGCCGTCTCCCCTGCTGGCCTTGCCTCCACCCACCTGCCACAAGGTGTTTGTGGGCAAGCGCCGGGGCCACCACTTTGTGTCCCAGAAGTCCACCAACGCCATGTTGGCTCAGTTGGCTTCCACACACAAAACCATTGTGCGTCTTAAGGGGGGGGACCCCTTTGTATTTGGCCGTGGTGCGGAAGAGGCTGCCCACCTCCATGCCTTGGGTGTCCCTGTGCAGGTGGTCCCGGGGATCACGGCTGGCATCGCTGTGCCTGCCTACATTGGCCTGCCGGTCACCCACCGTGAAGCAGGATCCTCTGTCACCTTTGTCACCGGCCATGAGTTGGTGGACAAGGAGCGCCATGGGGTGAACTGGCAGGCCCTGGCCACTGCCACGGACACCCTGGTGATTTATATGGGCATCCATAGCCTGGGCATGATTGTGGCGGAGCTCCTGGCCGGTGGCATGGATCCAGCCACACCCGCTGCGGCCATTCAGCAGGGTGCCACAGCCCTACAAAAGCAGGTGATCGGCCCCATGGCTGCCTTGCCCCAGCTGGTTCAGGAGCAGGGTCTACAGGCTCCCGCCATTGTGGTGGTGGGCAAGGTGGTGGACCAGCGCATCCCCGCCTGCGCGCCGCCTCTACCCAAGGCGGAAATGCCCATTCCCGTCCCTACCACTGTTGCCACCATCCAGGTTTCTTGAATACGGATTTCCTAATACGGATTTCCTGATAGGGAGGAGGAAGCTGGTTTTCGGTGTCTATTGTTGCTGCCCTGGAGGCCGGAGATAGGGATCTTTAAGGAAGTTGAACCTGTGCTGATGCCCACCCCTTCCCTTCTCCTGGGCCTTGCCCTTGGTGTGGTCCATGGCCTCACCATGGTGGGCTTGCATCACGTCCACAGCATGACCCCATCCAGTGAAATTCTGTATCCGTTGCAACGATGGGCTAGTTAAGACTCCAGAATGGGCACAGCTCTCCATTCTTCAGAAGCCATGGCCCACAATGCTGCTGCTCGCTCCACAGCCAAGGAAACTACAGCCCTGGGAACAGCTGTGGCCTTTTTAGCAGGGTTCGTGGTGGCCTCCTTTGCGGTGCAGGTGGTCGCTTCAGCCCCCCGGACCAATGGGGACATTGTGGTTCCCCATCAAGCAACCCTCTGGAGCACCCTGGGCCAAAACTAAGGGTCAGAGCCATATCTGGCCCGGTGCTCATACCTACTGGCTCTAGCCCGGTGCTCATACCTGGCTGATCCCCATAGGAATGGGGGTTCAGCCCCTAGCAGTGGGCCACATAAACATGGGCCACGTAAACAGTGGGCCACAAGGGCAGGCTTCTGTTGGGGTTGCTGAACACCCATCATTCCAGTGGCCCCAAACCCAGGGAAGCACTGGGGACCACCGGTGAGCCACCCGGTGCTGCCAGCAATGAAACTGCTGGATGGTCCTTAAAGAACTGCAAAAGCCTTGGTCTGGGAATCAGTATTTCCCCTTCCCATCTGCCAATCTATTTTGGGGCCTGAAAAGGGCCATTTCCTACTTAACCGGAACGATTCTAATGAAGCGTCTTGGTACCTGGCTTCTGGTGGCGGTGATGGCCGTTGGACTGCTTTGCACCCTGTCCCCAAAGACCGCCTTGGCTGTGGAGCTGCGCAATGCTGCTGATGACAAACTGGCGGAGCAGGCAACAGGCCTGGTGGACTTGAATAATGCTTCCGTGCGGCGTTTTCAGAAGTTCCCCGGCATGTACCCCACCCTGGCGGGCAAGATCGTTGTTGGCGGCCCCTATGAGAGCGTTGAGGATGTGCTCAGCCTGGACTTGACCCAGCGGCAGGAGGAGTTGTTTAACAAGTACAAAGACAACTTCATGGTGACAGATCCTGAGCTGGCCCTCAATGTGGGCTTTGACCGCATCAATGATGGCCAATATCGCTAACTAAGGCGGTCCATGGCCTATGGCTATAGGGTCTTAGCCCTAGGGGCTGATGAGCCCTGACTGCAACCTGTTTAACCAAACCTGGGATGTGGTGGTGGTGGGCAGCGGCGCCGCCGGTCTCATGGCCTGCCTTGAACTGCCAGCTGAGCTGAAGGTTCTCCTACTCACAAAAGACTCCCGGGCCCGCTCTGCCAGTCGTTGGGCCCAGGGGGGCATTGCTGCTGCCTTGGGGCCCGATGATTCCACAGAGGCCCATTTCCATGACACCTTGGCGGCAGGGGCTGGCCTTTGTGAACCCCCTGCTGTGCGTCTCTTGGTGGAGCAGGCGCCCCGGTGTGTGGAGCGTCTCCTGTCCCTGGGGGTGCGCTTTGATCGCCATGGGGGGCAGTTGAGCCGCACCATGGAAGCTGCCCATAGCCAACGCCGGGTGCTCCATGCAGCGGATCAAACCGGCCGGGCCATTGTGGAGGTGCTGCAGAAGCGTGTGCTGGAGCGTCCCCAGCTCCAACAAAGCAATGATGCTGTGGTGTTACAGCTCTGGTGTGAAGGCCAACGCTGTTGTGGCCTACAGCTCATGGTGGCTGGGGTGATCGGTTGGTTGCGCTCCGGTGCCGTGGTGTTGGCCAGTGGTGGGGGCTGTCGCCTGTTTTCCCAAACCACAAACCCTCCCCTTGCCAGTGGGGATGGGGTGGTCATGGCCTACCGGGCTGGTGCCACATTGCGGGATCTGGAATTTGTCCAGTTTCATCCCACGGCCCTCATGGTTCCTGGGGCACCCCGCTTCCTCATCAGTGAAGCGGCCCGGGGGGAAGGGGCTGTGCTACGCAGCGTAGATGGCAGTGATCCGGTTGCAGCTGTGGGAGGTGGCAATCTGGCCAGCCGCGATGAAGTCAGCCGGGCGGTGGCGGAGCACATGATGCGCCATGGTCACCCCCATGTGTGCCTTGACCTGCGCCCCATTGGTGAGGAACGGTTGCTGCAGCAGTTTCCCTCCATCCTGGAACGTTGTCGTGCTTGGGGAATTGATCCCCTCTCCGCGCCAGTGCCTGTGGCCCCTGCTGCCCACTACTGGATGGGTGGGGTGGAAACTGATCTACAGGCCCACACCAGCATCCCAGGGCTCTATGCCTTGGGGGAGGTGGCCAGCAGTGGGGTCCATGGCGCCAACCGCCTAGCCAGCAACTCCTTGATGGAATGCCTGGTCTATGCCCACCAACTTGGACAGGGCACCATGGATTTAGACCCTCGCCCAATGACTGTCCCTGCCCACCATCAGGGTGCTCCTGTTGCCCTCAACAGGGAATCCATTGCCACAGCAGTGGCCCTCAGCCGTCGCATTCGTCACCTCTGTTGGACCATGGTAGGGGTCAATCGCCAAGAGGGGGCCATGGGGGCAGCCCAACAACAGTTACAGGCCATGGCCCAAGAATTGCAGGGCAGGCTGGAGCTGCTCTGGTTTAGAACCAGCACTCCTGGGGATCAGCACCCCCTCCTCCCCCAGGACATGGGCCTACTGCGCTGTTGGGTGGAGGTGGAGCACCTCTGTACCTTGGGGCTGCTGCTGCTGGAGGCGGCCCGCTTCCGCTGTGAAAGCCGGGGCGGCCACCACCGGCTAGACCACCCAGCTCAACAGCCCTTTTGGCGCTGCCATAGTCGCCAACAGCAGGGGCAAGCCATCAGCAGTCAAATGGTGGGTTCAGGCTTCCCATAACTCCCATAACCATGGGCCATAAAAGACCTCATGGGGTTGGGGAGTCCTCAGAGGTGTAAGGTTCAGAGGGCAGCATTGGGAAAAGACGTTCTCCCATGTAGCCGGAGGCATCCGCCAACACATCCGGGTCCTTAATGCCCGGTGTGAGCATTTCTCCGTTGATTTCCCATGTGGGGTAAGACTGAATGTCCTTCTCCTCGCACAGCTCTGGTTGGGCGTTGTAGCCGTCCCGGGCACACTCCACAATGGTGAGCTCCCTGGCTGCCTGCTTGCCAAATAGCTCCTTCTGCACCTGGCAGGCAGGGCACCAATAGGCTGTGTAGACCACAGCACCGGTGGCCCTGAGGTGCTGGGCTAAGGCAATCTGGGGGCTGTTGCTAGTGGTGGTAATGGCTGGAGGGTGGCGGCCATCCCTGTTGGCCACCTGGTTGCTGGGGGAGCTGGCTTGAATCCAAGCAAAGGAGGCCACGGACACCACCAAGGTGATTATCAGCACTCGGAACAACTGGCTACCCAAATCATTCCAGGAATGACTCAACAGGGCAATTAAGAAGAGCAGCACGGAGAGAATGGCCGAGAGCAGGCAGAAGAAGCAAAAGGCCTGAATCTCCACAACCATCAAAATCACCAGGCTGATGCTGAAGACCGCCATGGCCAGACACAGGGGCATGAGAAGAGGCCATGTGCTGTGGTTGAGTTGCCAGCGGTTTTCTTTTGGAGCCACCAAGGGCAACACCGCCAAGGCCAACACCGTGCCATAGGCCAAAAAGCCAAAAAGCGACAAAGGCTGGCCGAGAACCGTGGCCCAAGGGCTGCTGAGCACTATTTCGCAACCATCACCAGTGACAGGACAAGACAAATCCGGCACCGCCTGCCACCGCTCCAGGGTGATAAGGCCCGTATCAACAGCTCCGATTGATGCCAAAACAGCTATGGCCAAGCGGGGCCATTGGTCCAAAGATTCATTGCGGTTGCGCCGTGTAAGCCGTGGACTGCCCATACCAAGCTCTGAGGTGTTTCACCAATTCTGGCACCCAGCTGGACCAGCAGATGGCAGAATAAGGGCAAGGTCATTCCCCATTGTCTAAGCCCCTTGATGCTCACTCAACCACCCGCTCCCTACCAACGGGCTGCCCTGCTGTTAGCTGGCTTTAGTTGCAGTGCCCTGGCTTTCGGCAGCTGGTCTCCCGCCGCATCTGCCCATCCCCATGTTCCTGGTGCTCCCATTGTTCCCCACTCCCACGAGGAGGTGGTATCCCCTAAGACTGCTAATCCAGCCCTGTGGCTTGCTGGCTTGAGCTGTGCCCTATTGGCCATTCCCGCATCCCGTCGTCTGGTGTCTCAGGGGTGAAACTGGCGCCGCAGTTGCACAACCCGCTGGGGATCCACTGGGTTGTGTAGTTGACCGTCCCGTTTAAGGGCCGAACCTACGATCACCCCATCGCAGAGGGGTCCCAGATGGTCCGCATTGGCTGGTGCAAAACCACTGCCAATGAGCACAGGGGCCCCTTGGGCAGCCTGACGGGTCTGGTGCAACATATCTGGCTCCACTGGAGCTCCGGTGTGATCCCCTGAGACAATGACCCCATCTGCACCGCCCCGCTTCAGGGTGTCCTGAACCGCCAGGTGTAGGGGTAAGGGAGCAAGGGGTAAGGCATGCTTGACCAACACGTCAGCTAGAACAGCCACCCCCTCTGCAGCCAGTAGGCGGCGCTGACGTAGAAGCTGAGCAGCACATCCTTGGATCACACCCTGGTCCGTGACCATGGCTCCGCTGAGCACATTCACCCGGATAAATTGTGCTCCACTGGCTACGGCCACAGCCATGGCTCCAGCACCATCGTTGCGCAACACATTGATGCCCACAGGCAAGGAGATGGCCTGAACCACTGCCGTGGCAATGCGGGTCATGGCGGCAATGGTCTCTGGTGGTACCTGGTTGGCGAAGAGGGGCTGATCCCCAAAGTTTTCCACCAGCACCCCGGTGGCACCCCCCTTGGCATAGGCTTGGGCATCCGCCAGGGCCCAGGTCTCCACAGATGCCATGTCCCCTCCCCAGCCCGGTGAGCCAGGTAATGGGGGCAGGTGAATAACACCGATCAACGGTCGCTTCCCCTGAAAAACCTGGTGCCAGCGGTTTGTCATCATGTTTAGAAGTTAACCCACTCTTCCAGGTCCTTGTACGCCTCCAGTCCGCTTCCCCCTACCCCTCATAGGGTAAACCGGCTCCGTGGGAGTCGCCCCACCGTGGCCTTTGCCCATCTGGGCTGTGAGAAGAACCGGGTGGACAGCGAGCATATGGTGGGCCTACTAGATGCAGCCGGCTATGGGGTCAGCAGTGACCAGACAGCTGCTGATCTGGTGGTGGTGAACACCTGCAGCTTTATTCAAGAGGCACGTCAAGAATCAGTGCGCACCCTGGTGCAGCTGGCGGAGCAGGGGAAGCAGCTGATCATCGCCGGCTGCTTGGCCCAGCACTTCCAAAGCGAGTTACTGGAGGCACTGCCAGAGGCCCGGGCAGTGGTTGGCAGTGGGGACTATCAACACATTGTTTCCGTGCTGGAACGGGTGATAGCAGGTGAAAGGGTGCAGCAGGTGAGTGCTGTGCCCACGTTCCTGGCCAATGAGCATCTTCCTAGAAAGCGCACCACTGCCCAGGCGGTGGCCTATTTGAAGGTGGCGGAGGGGTGCGACTACCGCTGTGCCTTTTGCATCATTCCCCGGCTACGGGGCAACCAGCGCTCCCGCTCCATGGAGTCCATTAAGGCTGAAGCAGAGCAGCTGGCAAGGGAGGGGGTGCAGGAGTTGATTTTAATCAGCCAGATCACCACCAACTATGGCCGTGATCGCTATGGCAGGCCCATGCTGGCGGAGCTGCTACGGATGCTGGGCACTGTGCATATCCCCTGGATTCGGGTGCATTATGCCTATCCCACCGGTCTGACACCTGAGGTGATGGCGGCCTTTCGAGAGGTGCCCAATGTGTTGCCCTACCTAGACTTACCCCTGCAGCACAGTCACCCGCAGATCTTAAGGGCCATGAATCGCCCTTGGCAGGCGGATGTGAATAGGGGCCTATTGGATCGTCTACGCACCCAGCTGCCGGAGGCCACCCTGCGCACCACTCTTATTGTGGGTTTTCCTGGGGAAACAGAGGCCCATTTTGCCCATCTGGAGGCCTTTGTCCAGGCACAGCAGTTTGATCATGTGGGGGTTTTTCCATTCTCCCCTGAGGAGGGCACTCCCGCTGCAACCCTACCCAACCCTGTTCCCCATGCTGTAGCCCAGGCCCGCCGTGACCGGTTGATGCAAATTCAGCAACCCATTGCCCAGGAGAGAAACCAGGCTTGGGTGGGACGGGTTGTGCCTGTTTTGGTGGAAGAGCAGGACCCAGACACCGGCGAGAAGCTGGGCCGTTGTAGCCGCTTTGCGCCGGATGTGGATGGGATTGTTCATTTGCAGGGATCAGCCCAGGTGGGCACCATGGCCATGGCTCGTATCACTGCTGCCCATCTCTACGATCTGGAGGCCATGGTGGTGGAGCCCCCTGTCAATCTGTCCTTGGGGCCTTCTGCTGCTGCTGGAGCACCAGAGCCGTCACCAGTGCTGCCACCACCAGTAGGTTCAGCAGAGCCACCAGACCACCTAGGGTAGAACCCACCCCAAGGCGCACCTTGGCTTTCACCAGGAGGGCCAGGAGCAGCAGGATGGTCAGCTTCAGCTTCAGTAGCAGAGTCTTATTCAGCAAGCAAAACAGAGGAACCATGGTGCCATGGGTACAAAATGCCATTCTGTCAAGGCAATTCAGCACCTGTGGGGTTAGTGATGATCAACCATTAAGCTGGGCAATAGAGAACCGCAAGCAATGAGCTCCAGCACCCCGGCAGATGGCACCAGCAAAGCAGGAGGACTGTCCAATCAGCAGTGGGTTATGCCTATTCTGCTGGTGACCTTTGTCTTTGGCTTGCTCAGCTTACTGGCAGTGGTCAGTTTTGGCCTGCTGGGGCAGCTACGGGATTTTCGGGCGGAGTTCAACGCTGATATGGTCAAGTTCCCTGGGGAAATCAGAAGTGATATTGGCACTGTCAACAGCCGCATAGATGCCCTAGGCACGGAGCTCAGAGGTGATATTGGTACTGTCAACAGCCGCATAGATGCCCTAGGCACTGAGCTGAGAAGCAACATTGCCACTGTCAACAGCCGCATGGATGCCCTAGGCACCAACCTGAGGGATGAGATCGTCACTGTCAATGGTCGTATGGACAACCTCAGTACGGAGCTTAGAAGTGAGATTGGCACCGTCAACAGTCATATAGATGCCTTAGGTACCAAGATAGATGAACTGAAGGATCTCCATTTGGATCTGAAGGATCAGATTCTGAGTGTAAACATGAGTGTAAACAATCGTATGGATGCCCTGAGCACTGAGATTAAGGCCCTGGTGGTGGGCGCCGTTCCCAAGGTTGAAGACAAGACCGCCGATGCGGATAGTCAGCTGGATGCCCTCAGCGCTGCCCTCAGAGAGGATATTGGTGCGGCCATCAACTATCCCATGGAGGTGCTCAGTGCCCAGATTCAGATGCTGAATGATCTGCATATGGGCCTCAATGACCAGTTGGGCACCATCAATGGTCGGCTGGATGCCCTCAGCGGGGCTGTGAATGATCACCACTCCACGGTGGACCTTTCCGACTCCCCTGATACCTCTTCCCCTTCCCAGGTTTACCCCGCTGCCTAAACCACCCCGTGGCTTCCCATTGTTGGAGGCTGGGAGGTTGGACCTGGGAGACGCCAGGTGCCGTTGCCCACCACATCAATGTGGCCATCCTGTCTCTGGAGCCGCAGGTCACCCCCTGGGGTCAAACCCACCACATGGGCCCCACATCCGGTGGAAGTTACCAGTTCCTGGGGTGGGAGCCATAGTCGAGCCTGGCAACCTTGCACCACGGCCTCCGGTTTTTCCAGCAACACCATGGCCCGCTCACAGGCCAGCAGGGCAGCAGCCTGGGCTTGGGGCAGAGATGGGGTACGGGTTGCCAATAGTTCACCTAGGGCTATGGCCCCATGGGGGACAGGGTTGGAAAGATTTAACCCCAGGCCCAGGCCCAGTTTCTGGGGAACACCCCTCCGCAGCTGACGATGCACCAGCAAACCTGCCAATTTCCGCTGCTCCACCAGGATGTCATTGGGCCACTTGAGAGCCACCTTCAAACCCAAGTGCTCCAGCCACTCCATCAGGGCCAATGCCAATGCCAAGCCCAGCCCCTCCGTCTGTAACCCCATTGCAACTGCCTTGGGAAGGGTCCATGCAGCGCTGAGCCAAACACCTCCGGCTGGTGCACACCAGGAGCGGCCCCATTGCCCGCGACCATGGCGCTGCTGACGGGCCACAACGGCGCAGGGGTAGTGGTTTCCCTCCTGCAACCAGCGTTTTAGGAGCAGCTCGGTGCTGCCACAGGTGCTGACTGCCATTAGGCGCCATGGCCATGTGGCACCTTGTGACCGTAGGGCGGCTCCTATGGCACCACAACCTAGGATGGGATAATTCATCCAACTCACTGTTGACTCTTTCCGCCTTCTCCACACACAGCTAGATTTTAATCAGTGGGAGGTTTAATCGGGAGATTTAATCGGTGGGAAGGTGCTCCACTGTGCGGTGTAGTTTCCAATACATATCCTCTAGGGCCTGTAGGGCTACTATCCTCTCTCCCAGGCTCACTTGCACTGCCCAAATAACATCATGGGCTGAATTCATTTTTTGCTGTAGTTCCAGCACCTGGGAGCGCCATTGTGTATCCACCCACAACCACATTGAAGATTCCCTGTAAAAAGCCTGAAGCGCTCTGTGGGCCAAGCTCCAATGTTGATGAATATCAAAAGTGTGGGATGGCCATTTAAGCTGGCCATTACGCCAGCCCTCTGCCTGCAACCATATGTGATGCAAGGGATCTTCAGCTGCCTGCAACATGGCAAGCAGCTCCTGCTTTTTTGCAGAAGGCATGCTCCTGCCAATGATCACCTTCTCCCCGCCACCTGGTAGGCGGGTTTCTGTAACCTCTGCTTGGCCAGCCTGCATCAGGCACAGCAACAGCAGGGGAACACCTAGCAGAAGCCTACCCATGGGGAAAAGGGCAATGGACTGGGCTTACTTTACTGGAGCACCAGCTTCCCAGTCATTGCAGTGGCCATGGGGCAAAACAGCTGCAAGGAGCAGAGGGAGGACCGGACCACTCCCCTCATTCCTCCAGGTGCCGCCAGGCTGAATGGCCAGGGATTGGTTGCAATCCATCCCCCTGCACCGCTGCTGGTCCCAGATGAGGGGCAGCACCCAAGGGCCAGGGAGCCATGGCCGGGGCCGGAAAACATCAGCAGGGCCACCAAAACGGCGCCCCAGAGGAGAGGTGGGCTGAACAGTTAGTTTTCTGGGTAGTTTTGTGGGTGGGATTTAGAGATGGTCATCTAGAAAAGTCTGTAGCTGCCCTTGGGATAGGGCACCTTCATGGCGAGCAATCACCTCCCCCCCACGGAACACCAGCAGGGATGGAATGCCCTGCACCTTGTATTGGTCCCGGGTAACAGGGTTGCCATCCACCTCCATCTTGAACACCAGTAAACGATCACCATAGGTGGTGGCTGCCCAATCCATTAGGGGTGCCACCAGGCGGCAGGGTCCACACCAGGGAGCCCAGAAATCCACCAGGGTTGGCAGGGGAGCACCCAGTACAGCAGCAGCAAAACCTGGGTCGGTTACATCCTTAACGGCCACAAAAGTGCTGGCAAGTTTTGGGATTTTATCAATGGTGCTGCCCCCATGGCCTGGCAGGGCTTCTGAGGGAATGCTGCGGTGTATTGCCACTACCCAACCATGTTGAGTCAAGCCCAACAGGCCCGAGCCCAGGGCCGTGCCTGTGTCAGTCGAGAGCTCCATGCCCTCTCTTGTCAGGGCCAGGTCCTAGATGGGCATGTGTTGGATGCCTATGAGGAGGGTTGTCGCCGTGACCACGGGGAGCGGATGGAGATTCTCCACGGCCTGGGGCGACAGATGGATCCCAACTTGAACTACTACTTGGAAGGTCAGCTGGAGCGCTTAAAGCTGGTGCGTCTTTCCCTTGAGCGGGGCCGTGATCCTGGTCTGGTGCCCGGTCTGGGGAACAATGAATCCCATGTGCTCTAAAGACCTGTCTTCTAAAGACGTGACCACTCATTCCCACGGTGCCACCGGCCCGACTAAGGCTTTCCGCCCATTGGCCATTGCTCTCCCACTGGTGCTGCTGCTCACAGGTTGCGCAGCACCCGCTGGCTTTGTGGGGCAACACCAAAGTGCAGATCCTGCTGGTGCTGATGGCATCACCGTTTACTTTAACCAACGCCCCCAGGGCAGTTACCTTAGCCCCTTGACGGGAACCAGGCGCCGGGGGGATGACCTGGAGCAGGCGGTGGTGGATGCCATTGCTGGGGCCAGAAGCAGCATCAGCTTGGCGGTGCAGGAGTTGACCTTGCCACCCATTGCCCAAGCCTTGGTGGAGCGCCACCGGGCTGGGGTGCAAGTGCGGGTGGTGCTGGAGAACAGCTACTCCACTCCATGGAGTTACCAGCACCCCTCGGAGCTGAGTGACCATGAGCGTCATCGCTGGCAACGGCTCCATGATCTGGCGGATGCAGACCAGGACGGCACCGTCACCCAGGCCGAGCGCCGCTCAGGGGATGCGGTTGCTCTGTTGTTGGCAGACGGGGTGCCCCTGGTGGATGACACCGCTGATGGAACTGCCGGCAGTGGACTCATGCACCACAAGTTTTTGGTGGTGGATGGCCAGGAGGTGGTGACCGGCTCAGCCAATTTCACCAGCTCCGGTATCCATGGCGATGCCGGGGCACCATGGTCCCGTGGCAACACCAACCATTTGGTACGTATTCACTCCCCAGCCCTGGCCGGGCTTTTTGAGGAAGAGTTTGCCCGCCTCTGGGGGGATGGCCCCCATGGGCTGGCGGATAGCCGCTTTGGTTTGAGCAAGTCCAGTGGTGCCAGCATCGGTCTCCAAGAGGGAGATGCCCACCTAGAGGTGCTGTTTGCCCCCCATTCCCGGCAGGACCATAACAATGGCCTGCAGTTCATTGAACGGGTTCTTGCCACTGCCAAGGAGGAGGTGGATATGGCCCTCTTTGTGTTCAGCGATCAAGGCATTGCCGACCGCCTCAAAACCTTGGCCCAAGATGGTGTCAGGGTTCGCCTTTTGGTGGATCCAGGCTTTGCCACCCGCAGCTATAGCGAGCTTCTGGATCTGGCAGGGGTGACCCGACCAGACCACCGCTGTCGTGTGGAGGAGGGCAACAAGCCATGGCCTGAGGGCTTGGCTGAAGTGGGGGTTCCCCAGCTAGAGCGGGGGGACAAGCTACACCACAAATTTGCTGTGGTGGACGGGACCACGGTGATTACTGGCAGCTTCAACTGGAGTGCTTCTGCAGCCCATCAAAATGATGAAACCATTCTGGTAATCAAGCATCCCAAGGTGGCTAGTGCCTTCAGCGATGAATTTGGCCGTCTCTGGCAAAATGCAGAATTGGGCATCACGCCCCGGCTCCAGCAGCTGCTGGAGCGGGACCGGCTGCGCTGCCCTGAAACCCTCAAGCTCCAGCAGCCACCATCAGCCCTCCTGTAGCCAGGCGGCCCCATCCGGTGCATGGTAGGTGAGGATCAAGTCCGCGCCAGCACGACGAAAGCAGAGGAGGGTTTCTAAAACCACCTGGCGCTCATCAATCCAACCCCGTTCAGCTGCAGCTTTCACCATGGCAAATTCACCACTGACGTTGTAGGCCGCAATGGGCAGATGACTGTTTTCCTTCAGCTTGGCCACAATGTCCAGGTAGGCCAGGCCAGGCTTGACCATTAAAATATCGGCCCCTTCGTCTTCATCCAGCTGGGCCTCTGTGATGGCCTCGCTGCTGTTGGCCGGGTCCATCTGGTAGGTGTTCTTGTTGGAGGGGATGGGCTTACCAGTGCTGGCGCGAGGAGCCGAATCCAGGGCATCCCGGAAGGGGCCGTAATAGGCAGAGGAGTACTTGGCGGTGTAGGAGATGATGCCCACATCTGTAAAACCTTCATCATCAAGGCAGGTGCGGATGGCTTCCACCCGACCATCCATCATGTCGCTGGGGCCAATGAGATCTGCACCGGCCCGGGCTTGGGCCAGGGCTTGCTGGCAGAGGATTTCCACAGTCTCATCGTTGAGCACCACCCCTTCAGGGCTGACAATTCCATCGTGGCCATCGCTGGAGTAGGGATCTAGGGCCACGTCGGTCATGATGGCCATGGCGGGATGTTCTGCCTTGAGGCGACGGATGGCCCGGGGAATGAGGCCACCTTCGTTGAAGCACTCAGCGCCGTCCTCGCTTTTGAGGCCATCTGCCACCTTGGGAAATAACACCACACAGCGAATGCCCAAATCCCAGGCCCGGCCCACCTCATCTCCTAAGGCATCAAGACACCAACGCTGGCAGCCAGGCATGGAGCCAATGGACTCATTCCTGGCACCCTCATGGACAAAGAGGGGGTAAATCAGGTTTCTGGCCTGCAAGGAGGTCTGACGCACCATGGTCCGCAGGGCAGGGGTGCGCCGTAGGCGACGTGGGCGATGCAGCAGGTCCAGCATTGGCAGATAACAGCTTGGGGAATCCTAGGGAAGCCCCCAACCATCTAGCCCATGGCTTTCTACAAGGGCTTGGAGAGGAGTGCCTTCTGGTTCATGGTCTCCCGTGGTGAATGGTTGCGGCCCGCTGCCCATTGCCGCAGCAGGTCTCGCTGCTGGAGCGACAGGTTTTTGAGGAGGGGAACAGGAATAACCGCAGTGAACAACAGATCCTTCTGGCCCTGGGGGTGGGGCCAGCCATGGCCCTGTAGGCGCAGATTTTGACCTGACTGGGTCCCTGGGGGAACGGTGACTTTGGCCATACCACGGGGGGTGGCCACCTGAACCTGGCCTCCCAGTATGGCCTCATCCCAATCCAGCAGCAAATCAGCCCGCAGTTGATCCCCTTCTAACCGCCAGACTGGATGGGGTTTGAGTTGGATCTTGAGGTAAAGGTCACCACGGCGACCAGTACCCGGTTGAAGGTTGCCCTTCCCCTTCAAGCGCAGCCGTGTGCCGGGCACTATGCCCGGTGGAATGTGCACCTGCACCGATTCCCCTTGCTTGGCCATGGTGCGCACGGAGAGGTCCCGTTCACAGCCATGGAAGGCTTCAGCAAAGGAGATCTCCAAAGTAGTTTCCGCATCCAAGTCCATGGGGGGACGGCTTGATCGGGGAAACCCGCTTGATCGGGGGAACCCGCTGGTGTTGAATCCACCAGGAATACCCCCTTCTCCGAAGCGGCTCAGCAGGTCATTGATGAACTCATCAAAACTGCCGTAGTTCCTAAAGTCCATATCCACCCCTGCCGATCCACCCCCGCTGCTGGTGCGGCCACCGCTCCAGTAGCGGCCAAACTGTTCATAGCGGCGCCGCTTCTCAGGATCGCTGAGCACCTCATAGGCTTCGTTGATTTCCTTGAAGCGTGCCTCCGCCCCCTGGTCGTTGGGGTTCACATCGGGATGGTTTTGCCGGGCCAGCCGGCGAAAGGCCTGCTTGATGGTGGCTTGATCTGCCCCCCTGGGCACCTGAAGGATCTGCCAGTAATCCTTGTATCCGCTCCGCGCCATGCTGAGAAAGGGTAAAAGAAGGGGCCTTCCAGCCCCCATGGATCACTTGGTTGATAAGGCTGATCTTACCCCATCTCCTTTGAGCTCAGGCGGCAACAGGGGCAGCCTGGCGGGAGAAACGAACGATGTTGTTCGCTGTTACGAGTTTGCCCTAACCGAGCAGGCTTCAGTCACCCTCCTCATGCCCCGTCGAAACCATTGCAGCCCCCAAAAATGGAGCTGAGCGGAATCGAACCGCTGTCCGAAACATTGGTGTGAGCCACCTAGTTCGCATTATGCGAACAGGCACACCCTAGCACAGGGGGAATTGTTCTGGGGCCAATGGCCGTGGGGAA
>RKSC01000061.1 GCA_007571085.1 Synechococcus sp. PNGco_S_binSS4 | reverse complement strand
ATTATGATCATTGTGTAGTAGCTTTGGGACCTTATGGGGCCTTCAGTTGGCAATGCTTTGATTGAAGCGAAGTAGGGAAGTGCTGGGGAAAGACCTTATGTAGGATTGCCCAGTGCAAGGTCTGCTGGCGGCCAGGCAGTCCTGAGACTGGTGCTGGTGTCCCTATTAGGCATGGAATGCAGGCCTGGAATGGGCAGACCCTATGGCCTCCAGAGGTTGAAGCAGGCCAACCCCGCCGCCTCAGCCTCCAGGTGAGCCTGCCAGGCCAAAGCTATGGTGAACTGCCCTCAGGGCAGCCTCCCCATCCTCCTGGGCCACCACACAACTGATGCGAATTTCGCTGGTGGCAATCATGGCAATGTTGATGCCGGAATCAGCCAGGGCCCGGAACATGCGACCGGCGGTGCCAGCGGTGCATGGCATTCCAGCTCCTACGGCACTGACCCGGGCAATGGGTCCACCCAAAATCAGCGCCGCACCGGGCCATTGCTGGAGCAGGGGTGCCAAGGCATGATGGGCTTGCTCCAGATCTTGGCGGGGCAGGGTAAAGGCCAGGTCCCTGGCCCTACCCAAGGGGGTTTGGCGGGTGCGTTCCGACTGCACGATGGTGTCCAGGCTGATGTTGTCGTCACTGAGGGCACGGCAGACCGCTGCTGCTGCACCTGGCCAGTCGGGTACCCCTTGCACTGAAGCCTGGGCCTGACCACAGTCCAGGGCCACCCCCCGTACAGCTGGGGCCCTGTCTTCACAGGGTATGGCCTCCATATGCACTTGGGATGGTGTCAGCTCAAACTGCTCCCGTAGCAAGTTAAGGGCTTGGGTGGCATGGCTGTCCTCAATGACACAGCTCACCTTCACTTCACTGGTGGCAATCATCCGCAGACTGATACCAGCCTGTCCCAAGGTGGCAAACATGCTGGCCACCACACCGGGTCGCCCAGTGATTCCAGCGCCCACAAGGCTCAGCTTGGCCAGTCCCGGATAGGCCACGGCGGTGAAAGGTTCAGGACCCCCCAGATGGCCGGTCAAGGCGCTCACCACGGTCTGGGCCTGGGCCAGGTGGTTTCTTTCCAGGGTGAAGGCAATGTCATTGCTGGCCCCCTCATGGAGGGATTGCACAATCAAATCCACATTGATTCCAGCCCCTGAGAGGGCTTCCGATAGGTGGGCAGCCACCCCGGGGCGATCCGGTACATGGGAGAGGGCAATCAGTCCCTGATTAGGCACCAATTCCAGAGCATCCACCGGTTTACCCAGCTCCAGGGCTTCACCTGCCACCCGCTGGCGCCGATAGCTGGTGAGACGTGTGCCGGGATGGTCATTCCAACTGGAGCGCACCACCAGGGGTAGGCCGTAGTTGCGGGCAATTTCCACAGCCCGGGGATGGAGCACGGCTGCTCCCAGGCTGGCCAACTCCAGCATCTCATCACAGCTGATGGTCTCCAACAACTGGGCCCTGGGCACAATGCGGGGATCCGTTGTGAGCACCCCCTCCACATCGGTATAGATCTCGCAACAATCTGCGGCCAGGGCTGCGGCCAGGGCCACGGCGGAGGTGTCGGAGCCACCCCGCCCCAGGGTGGTGATTTCCAGACTGCCATTGGCGCCGTTGGTGGTACCTTGAAAGCCGGCCACCACCACTACAGCTCCCTTGCCCAAGCAGGTGCGCACCCGGTTGGTGCAGATATTCAAGATGCGGGCCCGCCCATGGGTGGCCTCTGTGACAATACCCACCTGTTGGCCTGTCATGGAGACAGCTGCCACCCCCAGTTCCTGGAGGGCCATGCTCAGTAGGGCAATGCTCACCTGCTCACCGCTGGCCAGTAGCATGTCCAGCTCCCGTTGGGGAGGATGGGGACTGATGGAGTAGGCCAGTTGGGTGAGCTCATCGGTGGTTGCTCCCATGGCAGACACCACCACCACCACATCATGGCCAGCTTGTCGTGTGGAGCGCACCCGCTGGGCAACGGCCTTGAGGCGTTCAGGTGAACTAACGGAACTGCCGCCAAATTTTTGCACCAGGAGGGCCATGGGTACCAGGGTGATGGGGTGATTATGGTCTGGGAGATGGCTGGGCCAGGGGAAGCAGATGATCCCGGAATGCCTGCTGGGGTGGTGTACCTAACTTCAGGTCCCATTCCAGCTCCAGCAAGGCCGCCAACAGGCGCTGCAGCCGCTTGGGATGACAACCCTGCACCTGCCGTTGCAACACATAGACCCGCTTGGGATTGTTCAGTCCAGCGGCCTTGGCAATTGTCTGCACATCCCGCTCTCCTGAAGCATTCATCAGTGCCACCCAGAGCCAGCCCCGCACCTGGGTGATGAGGCTGGCCTGAATGCGCAGGGCTGGTTCATTGGCCCGCAGCAGGTCATCTAGCAGCTGCAGAGCGGTGGGGATGGTGTTATGGAGCAGGGCCTCCCCCACTTTCAAGCTGGTTTGGCTGGTGGTGCCCACCAGAGCTCTCACCGCAGCAGCAGAAATTGTTTCACCATCACTGTAAAGGCTCAGTTTTTCCAGCTCCCTCACCAGACGCTCACTGTCGCTTCCTATGGCCTCAGCCATGGCAGCTTCTGCTTGGGGCTCCATGGTGAGGCCAGCAGTTTTGGCGGCCTGTTGCACCATCTGCCGCTGCCCTTTTGTGTCCCAGACAGCTGGCCGGGAGAAGGACTTCACCGTTGCCACCTTCTGGAGCAACTTGGTGGATTTCAAGCGTCGATCCGGCGCACTGGTGGTGGTGAGCAGCAGATGGCAACCATCAGGAATCTGGGGCAGACAGGTGGTTAGGGCTGCCTGCAGCTCCCCTGGGCAACGGTCACAAAAGGGACTGTTAACCACATGAACCAGCCGTCCACCACCACCAAAGGGGGCCATGCGCACTGTGGTTAAAGCCAGAGCCACATCATCCCCTTGGCGTCCATCCAGGCGCTCCAGGTTGAAGCTTTCCCATGCAGGATCCAACACCTGCTGGGCCAAGGCGGCCACCGCCTGCTCCAGTGCTGTGGTGTCGTCACCCCAGTAGAGATGAACAGGCATGAATCCCCGGCATCCATGGATCACCCAATTTTGATAGAGAGCCTGGCGCTGATTCAACAGCGCTTACCACCCACAGGGCTCAGTGGTGTGCAACAGGAGGTGCTGGTGCGTCTGATCCACAGCAGCGGGGATTGGCGCCTAGCAGGGGCACTGCGCTGCCCCCCTGCAGCCTGTGAACAGGCCATGGCCGCCCTAGCCCAGGGCACACCCATCCTCACCGACACCGCCATGGCAGCAGCAGCAGTGGCACCCATGGCACAGCGCACCTTTGCCAACCCTGTAATCAATGGCCTGATGTGGGCGCCGGATCTAGCTCCACCCGGCCAAACCCGTGCAGCCATGGGCTTGGCCGCTGCGGTGCAGGAGCAGCCCAACAGCGTTGTGGTCATCGGCAGTGCACCCACGGCACTCCTCCATCTGCTGGATCTGGGAAAACAGGGCTTGAGACCACCGGTGTTGGTGGTGGGGATGCCAGTGGGTTTTGTGGGGGTGAAGGAAGCCAAGGCAGCCTTAGCCCGCAGTGGTTGGCCCCAGATACGCCTTGAAGGAAGCCGGGGTGGAGCAGCTCTAGCCGCCGCCGTGGTAAATGCCCTGCTACGTCGTGCCTGGTTGGACCATCAAGGGGTGACCTAGCTGACCCCAGGGCCAGCAGGTTCCATTGCTAAAATAAGGGCAATTTTATTCTCTGGATTCTTCTTGGCTTTCAACACACTGGTGCACAGTCTAGGGAGTAACAGCAAGTAGAGAGGCAAAAGC
>RKSC01000022.1 GCA_007571085.1 Synechococcus sp. PNGco_S_binSS4 | reverse complement strand
TGATCGGGATTTTGTTGTTGATTTTCTGGCCAGCGCCAGTTTGGTGATGGTTCATCTCAGCCGTCTCAGTGAAGAGGTCATCCTCTGGGCCAGTGAAGAGTTTGCCTTCATTAGGCTCACGGACCGCTGTGCCACGGGTAGCAGCCTCATGCCCCAGAAGAAAAATCCTGATGTGCCAGAGCTGGTGCGGGGAAAGAGCGGCCGGGTATTTGGCCATCTCCAGGCCATGCTCACCGTTATGAAGGGCCTACCCCTAGCCTATAACAAAGACCTACAGGAGGACAAAGAGGGGTTGTTTGATGGGGTGCGCACCACCAAAGACTCCGTAACCGCCATGACCATTCTCCTGGAGGAGGGCCTGTGTTTCCAGCCACAACGTTTGGCAGAAGCTGTGGGCAGTGATTTTTCCAATGCGACGGATGTGGCGGATTACCTGGTGGCCAAGGGGGTGCCCTTCCGGGATGCCTATCACCTGGTGGGTGGCTTAGTCAAAACCTGTCTGCAGGAGAAGATCCTGCTGGGGGATTTGCCCTTGGAGCGCTGGCAGCAACTGCACCCCGCTTTTGAAAAGGACATCTTTGCCGCCATCACACCCCAGCAGGTGGTGGCCGCCCGGCTGAGCGAAGGGGGAACGGGTTTTGCGCGGGTGCGGGAAGCTTTAGAGGAGGCCAAGGCTGCTTTTGCCCGTGGGGGATTGGCATAAACTAGTATGAAAACTATAGGTATGAAAACTACAGATTATGGCCATGGACAATTAAGGAATGGTTTCAGATTGCCATGGGATCAACTTGGCCAGCAAGCTTTTGTAGCTGGGCAAGCTTTTGTAGCTGGGGAAGATGCCATGGTCCCAGGTGTCTATCCAGACTATTGCTCCCCAGCATTTTCCTTGCTCCCCAGCAAGAACTATTATTTCCCTTGTTTCCCAGCTAAGCATGTTCTCCAGCAAGGTAAGAACTTCTTCCACACCTAATGCCTAGGCCAGCCCTTATTGCTCTTGATCTGGATGGCGTCCTGGTGGATGGCATGGAGGAGTATTGGAGAAGCAGCCTCCATGTGGCCCAGGGCTTTGGTGCCCCATGGCCTGCCCTTGAAACCCAGGTGCCCCCAGACTTCTGCCGCATCCGCCCTTGGGTACATAGGGGTTGGGAGATGGTGGTGGTGGCCTGGGCCTTGGCCCATGGGGCCACGGCATCCCTTTTCCTCAAGGACTACAGGGCAGCACTGCAGCACTGGCAGGGTGATTTGGGCCAGTCTTCTGCCCAACTGCAACTTGCCCTGGAGCAGTGCCGCCAGCACCAACTCCACCATGAACCCCTCCCATGGCTGGCCCAGCACAGATTTTATCCCGGTGTGGTGGAGCGCCTGCAGGACTGGAGCCGGGAGGGGGTGGCTTGGACAGTCATCACCACCAAGGGACGGGATTTTGCCGCTGCTCTCCTGGACCACCAGCACCTTGAGCCCACAGCCATCCATGGCCGGGAGAGTGGTGCCAAGAGCAAGGTGCTGGAGCACCTACAGAAGGAGCAGCAACCTGTCTGGTTTGTGGAGGATCGACTCCCCACCCTGGAAACGGTCATAGGGGAGCCCCAACTGGGGAACGTTGGTTGCTACTTAGCGGCCTGGGGCTACCTGCGTCCCAATGACCAGGAGCAGCTGGGCCCGCCGATCCACTGGCTGGAGCGCCACACCTTCTGCGCCCCCTTCAGCACCTGGCCTGCCTAGGACTGGGCTGCTATGGTGGCACCGTTCTCTTTACCCTGGGTGTGGCAACACTGATGGGGGCGGGAGTGAATCCTCGTCACCGTCTATTACTTCACTATGGCTGTTAAACCCCATCCTTCTGCTGATGACCAGTCCCGGGATAAGGCCCTCGGGCTGGTGCTGAATCAGATTGAGAGAAACTTTGGTAAGGGCTCCATTATGCGCCTGGGGGATGCCTCCCGCATGAGGGTGGAGACCTTTTCCACCGGTGCCTTGCCCCTGGATCTGGCATTGGGGGGTGGCTATCCCAAAGGTCGTGTTGTGGAAATCTACGGCCCGGAGAGCTCCGGCAAAACCACACTGACTCTCCACGCCATTGCCCAAGTCCAGCGCAATGGAGGTGTGGCAGCCTTTGTGGATGCTGAGCATGCCTTAGATCCTCTCTATGCAGCTGCCTTGGGGGTGGATGTGGAGAACCTGCTCATTTCCCAGCCTGATACGGGGGAAATGGCCTTAGAAATTGTGGATCAGCTGGTGCGCTCTGGTGCGGTTAATTTGATTGTGGTGGACTCCGTTGCGGCCCTCACACCCCGCTCTGAGATTGAAGGGGAGATGGGGGATTTATCCGTGGGTAGCCAGGCTCGACTCATGAGCCAGGCCATGCGCAAAATCACCGGCAACATTGGCAAGTCAGGCTGCACAGTAATTTTCCTGAACCAGCTGCGTCTAAAAATTGGGGTCACCTACGGCAATCCTGAGACCACAACAGGGGGCAATGCCCTCAAGTTCTACGCTTCAGTCCGTCTGGACATTCGCCGCATCCAAACCTTAAAGCGATCCGGCAAGGAGTATGGCATCCGCGCCAAGGTGAAGGTGGCCAAGAATAAGGTGGCCCCTCCTTTTCGTATTGCTGAATTTGACATTGAGTTTGGCCGGGGTATCAGCACCTTGGGTTGCCTACTGGATCTGGCTGAGGAGACCGGTGTGGTGGTGCGCAAAGGGGGGTGGTACAGCTACGGGGGAGACAATCTGGGTCAGGGGCGTGACAATTCCATCCGTTGCCTGGAACAGGACGAGAAACTCCAACAGACCATTGATGGCCTTGTACGGCAAAAGCTCAGCGAGGGCTCATCTGTCATGGCCAATTCTGTGCGCCCCATCCCTGGCACCACTGCCCAGCCCTTGGCTGATGCTCAAAGCCTACCGGGGCAGACTGACACCGGCACTGGTGAGGCCATGGCAGCAAATGCCCCTGGCTAGGGGCCAGATGGTGCCCTGCTTAGGGGGGAGGGAGGACCCGTGGGTGGTCTAAGAAACCCTCAGCCCTCCAGGGTCCACCAGCCCAGGGCAGGGCCAAGGAAGCGGATCACCAGCCAGAACACCACCAATAGGCCAATGCCTGCCCAGGCACCACGGCCAGTCCAGGTCATGAAGCCTTGGGCTTGTTGGCGGGTGAGGGGCAGCCAGCTGACCAGACGGGGTGAAGTGTCCTTGGGTTTTCCTCCACTCTCCCGTGGGGGAAGGCCCAGGTCACGGCGACGTTTTGCCTCTCCCATGGAACAGACTAAGAACTCCTATTCCTTCATCCTAAGCCCTGTTTATGGTCAGGCAAAAGCTGGGTGAGGTTAATCCAGGGCTGCAACCTATCCAGCACCAGCTGACCCCAGCTGCGACAGTGGAGACGCCCATCCAGAATGGCCAGTCTTGTGCCGGGCTGCCCCCTTAGGCAGGCAACCGTGTGCTCCATGGTGGCCAGGGCATCAGGCAAGAGCAGCTCGTGAAACCAATCCCGTCCCTGCCGGTGCCAGTGTTGCACCCTTGCTGCGGTGATGGGATCCTCCAAGCTCAGCAGTGGGAAGGAGCCAACCACCAGCTGTCTGGGCAAGGGCAGTTGCTGCTGGTGAGCTTGCCACCAAGGCCAACTGGTGCAGAGCACCCCATTTGCAGCTGGTGTGAGGCACTCATGGGCAACGCGGCTACCAAACTCTGCAGCCAAGGCACTTGTTAGGGTGTGCCGTAGGGGCACATCATCCAACAACACTGCTGTCAGGCCAGAACGGGCCAGCACCAAGCGGCAGCACTGATCCAAAAGGTGGTGGGGGAAGGATGGGGAGTTGGGCAGGGGCTGACGACGGGGTGCATAGA
>RKSC01000107.1 GCA_007571085.1 Synechococcus sp. PNGco_S_binSS4 | reverse complement strand
GACTTGGACACAGGGCCTAGACATAATCCCATATATTGAGATCAGCACCAGCATCTAGCAAGCAAGGTTTTCACCACCTCTGGGCTCTTGCTGACCAGAGACCATGGTGGTTCTGGTCTTTTGCCTTAAGGGCTCCAGGCTTCAGCTTGCCCCACCGGGGGCGGAGTCAAGTCTGGATTGGTGGGGGTGCTGGTACATGGCAATTGACATTTTGGGCAAGAGCTGGTAAGTTGCTCCCTAGGCTAAAAACCCACTTGCCCCTACTGTCATGTCCTTTTCTTCACGACTTTGGCGACTGGCCCGGGCCAATGCCAATGACATGGTGAGCCGAGCAGAAGATCCCGCCAAGGTTCTGGACCAGGTCATGACGGACATGGAGAAGGAAATGGTTAAGCTGCGCCAGGCGGTGGCCCTATCGGTGACCAGCCAAAGGAGGCTTGAACAGCGTGCCAGCCAAGCCCGCCACCAGGCAGATTATTGGTATGAACGGGCCCAGGTTGCTCTGCGAGGAGGTGATGAGCAATTAGCCCGGGCGGCCTTGACCCGCAGCACAAACTTTGAGGAGACGGTTCGGAGCCTCAGCGCTCAGCTGGAATCACAAAGGGCTCGGGCAGAGAGCCTTCAGCACACCCTGATGAAACTGGAAGGGAAAGTTGCCCAGGCCAAAGTCAAGAAGAACACCCTCAAAGCCCGTGCCCAGGCCGCCCAGGCCCAGAAGCAGGTTGCAGGGAGTCTCAATGGCACCACCATGGGGAGCCCCTTTGAGCACCTGGATGATGCCATGGCCACCTTTGATCGTATGGAGGAGAAAGTAGACTCCTTGGAAGCGGAAGGTGCAGTGTGGTCAGAGCTGGCAGGAGATGACCTGGAGGCCCGCTTTAAAGCCCTGGAGGGCAGAGATCGCCTAGAAGATTTGAAGGCATCCATGGGCTACTCCAGCGGTTCTGAAGCCAATGGCGGCAACAAGAGCTTAGGTTAAGGGGCCCAATGGCCCTGCCCGGGGTGGATGGTGTGAACTGGCTGTCCTGTTGCCTGGCTTCCCCCTCTGGAGCACAGGCACCTATGGGGCCATTGCTAGTGCTGTGGCCTCAACCTCAATTGCCTCCAGTGTGGATTTATCAGGGTTGGTTGCATCAATGGCTCGCCAGATCCTGCCACTTGCAGACCAGAGGTAGGTGACGCCCCCAACAATGGCCAGAGGAAGGGCGATTTGGTTAACACCCACCCCAAACATGGCCACGCCCGTACAGACCGCGGCACCACCAGCCCCATGAAGTGCCTTCTTCCCAGCATCTTTGGCCACATCTTTGGCCGCCTCTTGCCATGGCTTGCCACCACCACGCACCAGGATAAAGTTCTCGGCTGCACTCACTGGTAACTCCAACAGTGCTCCCATCAATGCACCCCTTAATGCCCCGTCTGCAGTTGATTGGAGGGCCGGCACCAGAGATTCAGCGAAGTTATCCAACTGAGCTCTAAAAAGCTCACTCCCTGTCATATTTTGCGCCCCCCTAGAGCGATTCCAGCTCGCCTTTTCAAAGATAAGGTTAGCAATATCGCTCTCTGCAGCAGGATTATTTTTAACCGATACAATATGGCTAAGATCACGTTCCTTCAGGAATTCCTCAGTAGCGGATACCTTTGTCCTTATGGTTTCTGGAATGAGCTCCCAGAGCTGGTCTGCAGAGAAGTCCCCTCGCCGACTGTCCAGGGTCTCAGCCACGTAGGACGATTTCTCCTCCATCTCCTCCAAGCTCATAGGTGCGGCCCTCTCAACAATTACCGCACCAATTCCAATTGCTGCAGCTGCCCGAGCAAACAGCTCATATAGACCCGTGTTCAGACGGGTTGACTGTCCCCCATCTTTATCATGTGGCTCTCCACCCCCTGGACGATTCCCAACGACGGCTGCCAAGGCACTGGCTGGCATCTCCATCAAGTGGCGGGGAACCGTTGGCAGGGTCTCCACCACCTTGGCTTTGCCTGCCGCCACCGCGTCCCTTAGAAAACCGCCATTGCCAGTGGGGTCCAGGGGCAGTAATGATCCAGCCTGCTTTACCATTGCCAGGGCACGGGAGGGTATAGTCATGGGCAGGGAGGACTGGCTGACTGAATCCTCAATATCCCTGTTCCCTAGGTTGTGATACCGATCTTGCAACTCTTGGACGTTTGCAGGGCCCCGATGGTTGGAGTATTTGGCTCTTTTGCTATGTGCTAGTGAGGTAATGCTGTCTATAAGAGCTGCCGCAACTTCCATGGCAGTGTTCTCATCCATACCATGGCGATGTAAGATGGGGATCGGCTCCAGGCCAGCCTCCTTGATTTCCCCTATGGTCTCCAATTTCTCAGATAGATAATCCTCATTCTTGCCCAAGTCTATGTCGCCCCTGGCATGTGCCAACACCCTATTACCTGACCCCTTGCCAATATAGAAGGTCTCACCGTTGCGGGGATCAGATAGGCAGTAGACGTAGTTCTTGAGGTGCTCAATGACATCGGGGGAGAACTCCCTAATGTGCTCGGTCATGCTTAAGGAAAACTCAAAAACGTCATTTCCACTCATAGCATATAATGCATGGCATAGGAGTTTATGGCATAGGGAAATCTAGCTAGGGCAGGCTTCCTCCCCAGCCCATGACCGAGGTGGATGGAGATGGATTCTCCAGGTGGTCCTTAGGTTTCCATGGCCTGGAGATCTTTCAATGCGGCTGCTGTAAGCACCTCATGGCCTGTGGCGGTGACTGCCACATCATCTTCAATGCGGATGCCAATGCCTTTCCAGTGGTTAGGGATTTCCGGTTGTCCCTCCGGGACAGGCAGTCGGTTGCTGATGTACAGACCTGGCTCAACGGTCAGTACCATGCCCGGTTCTAAAGCAGTGTGGTGGTCCCCCAGCCGTGAGGTTCCCACATCATGCACATCCAGGCCCAACCAATGACCGGTGCGGTGGGGGTAGAGGTGGCGATAGTCATGGTTGGCCATAATGGCCTCCCCATCTCCCCGCAGCAGACCTAGCTCCAGCAGGCCATCCACCAGCACCTGTACAGCGGCATTGTGCACCTCAGCCGAACTGCTTCCCGGTTGCACGGCCCCAATGGCATGGCGCTGGGCACTTAGCACCAGCTCATAGAGTGCCCGCTGCTCCCCACGGAACCGCCCATTGATGGGGAAGGTGCGGGTTATATCCGCATTGTAGTAGTCCATGAGGCTGCAACCGGCATCAATGAGCAGCAAATCCCCATCCCCCAGGCGGTCACTGTTGTTGGTGTAGTGGAGGATGCAGGCATTATCCCCCCCCGCCACAATGGAGGGATAGGCCGGTTGCCGTGCCCCGGCGCTGCGGAAGTGGCTTTCCAGAAGGGCCTCAATTTGGTATTCCCCCATGCCCACCTGGGTGGCCTGCCTGGCCTGCTCATGGGCAGCGCAGCTGATCCTTGCCGCCTCTCGCATCCGTTCCAGCTCTGCCGGTTCTTTGCGAAGGCGCATGGTGTGGATAGCAGGGCTTACATCAAAGAGGCTGGCGCCTTGGCCGCCATAACGCTGGCGCTGCTCCAGCTGCTGGCCCCAGATCCGCAGCACCAAGGGTTCCACATGGGGGTGGTGGCCAATGCGGAAGCCAATGCGTGGGGCCCCACGGAGGTAGGCCTCTAAACGCTCCGGTAATTCCCCGAGAGGGTGGGCAGCATCAGCACCAAAATGCTCCAGGGCCCCTTCTACTCCCCAGCGTTGGCCATTCCAAACTTCGGCGGTGGCATCTCGCGGTTCCACAAACAAGATAAACCGTGGATCAGCCGGGCTGCCCCAGCCATGGCCACGGAGCACTGCCACGGCGTTGGCTTCATCTAGACCGCAGAGGTAAAAGAAGTCGCTATTTTGCCGGAAGCGATGATGCACATCAGCGTGGTGGGTCACCAGTTGGGCAGCGGGCAGCACCACCGCTGCATCCTCCAGGCTGGCCAGCAAGTGCTGGCGTCGTTGGGCATGGGCAGAAAGATCCAGGAGGGAGTTCACGGTGGGCAGGGGCTGGTGGAAAGGTTGCTGGTGGAAGGTTTAAATGAAGACAGAGTGCCTCGGGTGCAGGTTGACTAGGCCCAATTCATCTTTAGGGGGTACGGGGAAGGTAATGGCCATTTTGAGGTGGCAACGGTGAATGCTCTGAACGGTCTCCTGCTGATGGCAGTATTGCTCCTACTGGGGTCTGCCTTCTGCTCAGTCAGCGAAGCAGCCATTATGACCACCACTCCCCTGCAGGTGCAGGATCTCTACCGCCGTAGCCTGCCTGGGGCCACCAGTCTGAAGCAGATGCGCCAGCAGCTGGGGCGAACTCTGGCAACGGTGGTGGTGGTGAACAGCATGTTCAATGTTTTTGGCAGCATCATGCTGGGGAGCTTTTCCAGTTGGGTGATCGTGGAGCAGCTGGATTTACCCGGTCAATGGGTGGCTGTCTTCTCTACCCTGTTCACATTCCTGGTGATCCTCCTGGGGGAAATCCTTCCCAAGGCCATGGGTACTCGCTTCAATGTGCAAATTGCCCTATTTGTTGCCCCCATCCTGGTGCAGTTGACCCGGCTGCTGCTTCCCCTGGTGTTGATTCTAGAGCGTCTGGTGCCTGCCTTGACAGCCCAGAGCACCCACATCACCAATGAATCAGAAATCCGTCTACTAACTCGCCTGGGGCAACAGCAGGGTCGTATTGAAGCTGATGAGGCAGCCATGATTGGCAAAGTTTTTCAGCTGAATGATCTGCGGGCCAGTGAACTCATGGTGCCTCGTGTAGCCACCCCCACCCTGGCAGGTTCTGAGCGATTAGTCAGTGTGCAAAGTCTTCTCTTGGCACGGGATGATCCCTGGTGGGTCATCTTGGGGGAAGCGGTGGACCATGTGTTGGGGGTGGCCAGCCGGGAAAAACTTTTGGCTGCCCTTGTGCTGGGTCAGGGGGAGCGATCCCTGGCTCAACTGAGTGAGCCGGTGGCCTTTGTGCCGGAAATGATCCGTGCTGATCAGCTGCTCATGGACTTTCGTCAAGACGGCAACCATGTGCGGGTGGTGGTGGACGAATTTGGCGGCTTTGCCGGGTTGATAGGTGCTGATGCCGTATTGGCCTGGCTAGCTGGTTGGCGCTCCCTGCCCCAGTCCCCATGACCGTGACCATGGCCATGGTGCAGGCTGGTGGGGATGGTGCAGACCGGGTGCTGGGCCTGCTGGAGCACTGGCGGCAACGGTTGGTCCTCTCCCCACGGGAGCAGAGCCGCTTAGGGGCACACCTGCAGGCGGTGGATCGCCAGCTACAACGCCTGGCCCGTGGTCGCCCCCGCCTGGTGGTGTTTGGCCGGGTTGGGGTGGGTAAATCCAGTGTGCTCAATGCCCTGCTCCGCTCCCCTTCCTTTGCTGTGGATGTGGCCCATGGCTGCACACGACGGCAACAGTTGGCCACCTGGACACCACCTGTCCCCATTCCCGGTCTACAGGCCGTGGACCTTGTGGATACCCCGGGTTTGGATGAAATCCATGGAGCAGCCCAGGAACGCCTAGCCCGTCGCCTCATGGTGGGGGCCGATTTGGTGCTCCTGGTGCTGGGGGGGGATCTTTCTGCCCCAGAGGCCATGGCTTTGAAGGAGTTGCGCCGCTGTGGCAAACCGGTGGTTCTGGTTCTAAACCGGGCCGACACCTGGACTGCAGCGGAATGTGGCCAGCTGGTGAGCACCATCAGTGGTCGGGTGCAGCAGCTGTTAGGGGACGGGGTCATTCCCATTTCCCCCTTGGTCATTGCCGCAGCACCCCGTCAACCCCAACGTCTCCCCGATGGTCGGATCCGTAGTAAGGCCTTACCACCCCAGGTGGAGCCCCTGCAGGAGGCCCTATTGCACCTGTGGCTGAGGGACGGTACACGCCTCTTGGCCCTCAATAGCCTGCAAGCTGCAGGGCGTTTCCAGCGGCTTCTGATGCGTTGTCGCCTTCAGCAGCGCCGCTTAAGGGCCCAGCAGTTGATTGGCCGCTATGCCGCTGCCAAGGCCGCAGGACTGGCCATGAATCCAGTCATGGTCTTGGATCTGGCAGGCACCGTTACGGCTGACACAGGACTGGTTCTACAGTTGGCTGATCTCTATAACATTCCCCTGGCTGGCCCACAGCGACAAGAGCTGCTGCGGCAACTGGCCACCAACCTGCTCTGGGTGGGTGGTGCCCAGATGGGTCTCCAGGGGGTGCTGGGCCTTGTCAAGCAGCTTCTGCTGGCCATGGCCCCCATGACAGCTGGTCTCAGCCTGGCACCGGCAGGTCCTGTGGCCCTGGCCCAGGCTGCCCTGGCCGTGCGCACCACCCGCCTGCTGGGGCGGCTCACAGCCCACAAGCTGGTGGTGGGGGAAACATTGCGGTTCTGTCCATCCACAGACCTGGTGCAGTATCTGGTGCATCAACGGCGCCCCTGCCCCCCTTGGCTGTGCTGGAGCCAGGCTGAGGAGCTCCATGGTCAGCCCTTCCCCCGGAAAGATAAAGATACAGACCTGCTGCCATGAATAACCAACACCTGCCCCCCACCATGGCCCTCTTCGGCACCAGTGCCGATCCACCCACAATTGGCCACCAGGCCATTCTGGCCGGCTTGGCCCAGCTGTACCCCATGGTGGCCACATGGGCCAGCAATAACCCATTGAAACACCATGGGGCCCCCTTAGGGATCCGCTCTCAGCTTCTCCAGGTTGTGGTGGATGGCCTCAAGCCCCATGGGGCCCCAGGGAGCTGGCTAGAGGTGCGGCAAGAGTTTAGTAGCTGCCGGGCCATTGAAAGTGTGCAGGCGGCCCGGGCCTGCTTCCCCACAGTCCGGCTGTTATTTGTGGTGGGGGCAGATTTGCTGCCACAAATCCCCAATTGGTATGGGGCCTCTGAGTTCCTACACTGCTGCTGCCTGGCTGTCACCCCCCGGCACAGGCAGCCCCCCCAGGAGCAAGCCATGGCACGACTCCGCTCTGCTGGTGCCCAGCTGGAGGTGCTCCCCCTACAAATTCCCCCTGTGGCCAGCTCCCAGATCCGTCGCCAGCCCAATCCATCCCTGGTGCCCAAGGAGCTGGTGCCCATGCTGGTGTCCCAGGAGCTTTATGGGTTCACCGCCGCAGGTGTTAGGCAATGGCAGCAGGGCGCAGCAGCTACGGCCTCAGGGCCATAGGCTCCAAAGGGAGCGGCAAAGATGGTTCTGAACCTCTGCATTGGTCTGGCTCAGCTGAATCCCCTGGTGGGGGATCTGGAAGGCAACAGCCACCAGGTGGTGCTGGCTGCTCAGCAGGCTGTAGCCGGTGGTGTGCAGCTCCTGGTGGCACCGGAGCTGGTGCTTTGGGGTTATCCTCCACGGGATTTGCTGTTGCTGCCCAGTCTGTTGCGGCGGCAGAAGAAGGTGTTGGATGCCCTGGCCCAAGCATTGCCGGAAGACTTTTGGGTGCTCATGGGTGTGGTGGAGACCATGGGGGATGGGGGAGAATGCCCTCTCCAAAACAGCGCAGCCCTGGTGGGCGGTGGCTCCTGGCAAATGGTGGCCGCCAAGCGGCTCTTGCCCAGCTACGATGTGTTTGACGAGGGCCGCTATTTCCGTCCAGGCCGCAAGCCTTGCCTGGTGGAGGTGCCCATCCTGGGCCAGCCCCTGCGGCTGGCCATCACCATTTGTGAGGACCTGTGGGCAGATCACCAAAAGCCCCATCAACCCACCTACAGCTGTGACCCGGTGGCTGAGCTGGTGCCCCTAGGGCCAGATGTGATGGTGAACTTGTCTGCCTCCCCCTTTGCCCTGGGCAAACACCAGCTGCGCCAGAATCTAGCTGCCGATGCTGCTTCCCGCCTGGGTTGCCCGGTGGTCTATGTGAATCAGGTGGGGGGCAACGATGAGCTGGTGTTTGACGGCAACAGCTTTGTGGTGGATGCCCATGGTGCCATGGTTCTCCAGCTGCCATCAGCCCGTCCAGCCACCAACTGGGTCCATCTCACCTTGCCGCAGCAGCAGCAGCAGCAGCAGACCGCAGAATCTGTAGAATCAGCAGAATCAAAAGTACAATCCCTAACCATCACATCTCCCCAAGGGGAGCTATGGAAGGCTTTGCTTTTGGGGCTGGGGGACTATGCCCGCAAGTGCGGCTTTAGGTCTGCCTTGTTGGGTCTTAGTGGTGGCATTGACTCCGCCCTCGTGGCCTGTGTGGCGGCTGGGGCCCTTGGTGCCAAACAGGTCCATGGCTTGCTGATGCCCTCGGCCTTCAGCTCGACCAGTTCCATTGCTGATGCCCAGGAGCTAGCACAGCAGCTGGGCATGGGCACCACTGCCACCGTATCCATCACCCCATTGCTGGAGTCCTTTGCCCAGGCGCTGCACCTCCCCTTGAAAAAACGCCCCGACGGGGTGACCGAAGAAAATCTCCAGTCCCGCATTCGCGGCACCCTGCTGATGGCCATGGCCAATCAAGATGGGCACCTGCTCTTGTCCACAGGCAACAAATCTGAGCTGGCAGTGGGCTATTGCACACTCTATGGAGATATGAACGGTGGGCTGGCGGTGATTGGTGATCTCTACAAAACCGATGTTTACCGTCTCTGCCACTGGCTCAATAGCCCCGATGCCCAGGAGCAGCGCCGCGCAGCAGGCTGGCCAACCCAAGGTCCGCTTATTCCGGAAGCCATTCTCAGCAAACCCCCCAGCGCCGAGCTGCGCCCCCACCAGAGGGACAGTGACTCCCTACCGGATTACGCCATCCTCGATCCCATCTTGAAGCAGCTGGTGGAGCACCATTGCACCCCGGATCAGCTCATAGAGGCAGGAGAAGACCCAGCCCTGGTGCAGCACATTTGGGGCCTGCTGCGGCGGGCAGAGTTCAAGCGGCGCCAGGCACCACCGGTGCTGAAGGTAAGTGGCCGATCCTTTGGCATGGGCTGGCGGATGCCCATTGCCACCTGCTGAAACCCTCAGGCTGGTGCCACTGCTGGGGAATTGTCACAGTGCTGCTGGTTATGATGATCCAAATGGTGAAGCAGCTGGGCCAGCATGGTCATCTTGGGCAGCACCACACCTTCCCGGCCTGCTAGGGCAAGGGGATAGCCGAGAATGGCCTCAATTTCCAAGGGCATTTGGCGGTTGTAGTCCCGTTTCATGCTGGTGACATAGGGGGCCATGGTGGCTGTGCTGCTGAGCATCTGCTCCAGATCAGCATTCTGGAGGGTGACCCCTTGACTGGCTGCGGCTTGCTGCACCTCCTCCATCAGGTCCCTGACCAGCTGGCGCGTTGGCCCATGGGCCATCATCTCTGTGGTGTTGGCTGAGAGCACCACGGAAAGACCATTAAATGGCACATTCCAGAGTAGTTTTTTCCAGCGGGCATGACCTAGATCTGGGGTGATGGCTGTTTCCACTCCAGCAAGACGCCAGTGGGCTGCCAATGACTCAAGCAGGGGTGTTACCCCCTGGGGGGTGTAGTGATCTCCGTAGGCGCCTATGGTTAAGGAGCCATAGTCCTGATGGTGAATCTCACCAGGAGCACCTTTGTGGGAGCAGATAAAACAGAGCCCACCAAGAATAGCCCGGTCTTGGCCCAGCCACTGGGCAAGCTGGGTTTCCACCCCCAAGCCATTTTGTAGAGTTACCACAGCACCATGGTGCACTATCCACGGGGGGAGTAAGTCTTTGAGCAGTTGATTCTGTGTTGTTTTAAGAGCGATAAGAACCACATCACATATAGGAATAGTAGATGATTTCCCATGGGCATTCACAACAGGTAGGGAGAAATCACCATCCTTGGAATAAATCTTCAAGCCGTGGCGTTGCACGTGAAGGTAATCCCTGTGGAGCAGAAAATGAACCTCATGTCCAGCCCGTTGAAGCTTGGCTCCATAGAAGCCACCAATAGCCCCTGTTCCGATCACCGCATAGCGCATGTGTTGCCCATGGCACTGGGGCCAGAACCTATCACCTCAATGGCCTCTCCAGGCTGGGGTGGTGCTGGTAAAGATTGCCGTTGACAAAAGCAACAGTGCCCCCAGCGTTGCAATTCCCTTGGGGGCGTGGGTGCTCCACAGCGGCCACAGGGCTGCTTCTCCCCGTTGCTGTAACTGGGATGTTGTTCCCAATCCCCCTGTTGCTGTTTTAGATCCAGTGTGGCCAAAGGTTGGGGAGCACGGTGCTGCAGGCGCAGCTCCCTAATGGCAAAACCAGCAGCTTGCAGGCGCCCCAGGAGTTGGTGGCGGCTGTACTGGAGAGCCTGGAGCCAGTGGGCACCATCTACAGCTACCATCAGAGTGCCCCCATGGAGACTGAAGGGACGGCAGTGGTCAGCCATGGTAGTGCCAACCCAACGGCACCACTCTCGACTGAGTCGAGCCATGGGACCTGTCCATTGCTGCTGCACTGCTTGTAGCCCATGGCTTAGGGGCTGGGGCAATGGTCGCCGAGGGGAGGTTAACACCTGTGCTGGCCGTGCCAGGACAGGATTCCCATCAGCCCTGGCAGCACCCATACCAATCAACACCTGCATTTACTGCTCCAACAATTTCAGCACAAGACACCATGCATCACAACGCTCACCACCCATCTGCTGGGCTAAATTTCACCCCCGACTGATTCAATGCTGCACCCCCATGGGGTGGAGGTAGTCTTGATCCACTAGGGTTGCTATCCATGAGCACCACCACCCCACCAACCAGCCCTGAGGTGCAGGCACCAGCTGCTGCGGCTGGTGCTGGCAATAATGGCCTTATGGAGCGTCAATGGCTGGAGCCTGCAGTGGTGGTGGCCATTGTTGGCGTGGTGGTCACCATGATTGCTTTATTGATTGCCATCTTCTTCAGCATCTACGGCATCAATGACCGTATCGACGGTGTCAATGACCGTATCGACGGTGTCAATG
>RKSC01000036.1 GCA_007571085.1 Synechococcus sp. PNGco_S_binSS4 | reverse complement strand
GCAGTTGCGCCAACGGGTTTTGGGTTGCCCTGTGCTGAACCGTCCCCATGCATCTAGCGCCTGGGGTGCTGCCCGGCTAGCCCGCCGTGGACTTGGCCAGTAAGCCAGCCCTTTTAGCTCAGCTCACCCTTTTAGCTCAGCTCAGCTGAATTGCGCCCAGCAGAATGGTTAGGCGTCATGCCCCATAGCTGGACAGGAGGTCCGTTTCCCATGGAACGCTTAAAAGCCATTGCCGCCGTTGGTCTGTTTGTGATCTTGGCAGCATATGTAAGCTTCAGTGGTCTACGGCTGGTGGGCCTGTTGTTTGCCCAGTGGCAGCAAGGGGGATGAGCCAGGATAAAAGGCACCGCCCCCCACAAACCCCATGGCTGCTGACCCCCTGACACCTGCTGTCAGTTCCCGCATTTGCCGTCACATGAATGCCGACCACCAGGATGCAGTGGCAACCTATGCCCGCCATTACGGTGGCCTCAAACAGGTTTCCAGGGCTCAGATGGTGGCAATCGAAGCAAGGTGGATGGAGCTGGAGGTGGATGGACAGCCCTTGCGCATTGCCTTTGATCATCCTTTACAGGACAGTGAGGATGCCCATCGCACCCTGGTGGCCATGGTTAAGGCCGTGGTTAATCCCTAACCATGGTTAATTCCTAAAACCAACTGCCAACCAGCAATTGCTGGTCCAGTGGGAAGACTTAAGCCATGCCCAAGCTTCGCCAGGGCATGAACCCATTGGTCAATTGTTGCGAGGGAGCACACCCATGATTTTTGGTCAGCCCATGGCAGGGTTGCGGCTGATGCAGGATTTGCTCACCCTCCCCACCTGCCCCTGCTGTGGTGCTGCGGGTATGGATCGCAACAAGCCCTGTGATGCTTGCCACCAAGGCTGGGCTTGGCCAGAGTCCCTGGTCCAGGGCAGCCAGCCACTGCGCTTCTGGGCCGTTGGTCTTTACAAAGAGGGTTGGCGTAGCCAGTTGCTGTCTTTGCGCCAAACACCCCTGCCAGCGGTGTTGAATAGTGCCGCGGAGCACCTGGTGGCTGGCCTGAGTTGGCAGGGGGAACCACCTCTGCTCATGCCAATTCCCGGCTGGAAACGCAAAGGCAACCCCTTGCCGGAGGCCTTTGCCCAAAGCCTCAGCCAGTGTTCCGGTTGGCCTTGTGCCCAGTGGCTACAAAAGCGGCCCCGCCCTGGCCAGCATCACTTGGGGGCAGACGGTCGCCGCCGCAATCTTAAGGATGCCTTCCGTCTCCTGCCCCTTGCCCGGGGCCAGCAGCAGCACCTGGTGTTCCTGGTGGACGATATCCTCACCACTGGCAACACCGCCATGGCAGCAGCGATTCCCCTGGAAGCGGCCCATATCCCAGTGGCTGGTCTCCTCTGCCTGGCCAAAACACCAGCCAAAAGCCCATAGCTCCCACCGTGGGCTAAGATAAGTTGACGGTTAAAGCCTGATCACCATCAGGCCACCACCTGCCGGGTTAGCTCAGTTGGTAGAGCAGGCGACTGAAAATCGCCGTGTCCCCAGTTCAAATCTGGGACCTGGCATTTGACCAAAAAGCGCCAAAAAGCGGGTGACCGGACTCGAACCGGCGACGTTCAGCTTGGGAAGCTGACATTCTACCACTGAATTACACCCGCGCTTCTGGCCATAGTTTAGCAGCGGCAGCAGCCACACCGGCTCCGGGCTTGATGTGCCCTTCTCCCATTTCCATGAGCACAGCTTCCAGGGCGGCAATGGCGGTGAGGATGTCCCGGTCGCACATAAAGCCCAGATGGCCTATGCGGATAATTTGGCCTTTGAGATGATCCTGACCACCAGCCATGAGGATGTCAAAGCGTTTTTTCATGTACTGGCGCACCTGTTCAGCATCACCACCGGGGATCACGGCAGTGATGGCCGGGCTGCCATAGCCCTCCTTGGCCAGCAGCTTGAGGCCCATGGCCTTGACACCGGCCTGGGTGGCTGCCCGGTGACGAACATGGCGGGCAAAGATGGCCTCCAGTCCTTCCTGCTCCAACATGTGCAGAGCAGCTTCTAAGGCAAACACCAGATTCACAGCCGGGGTGAAGGGTGTGCCGTTGTCAGCAGTGGCCTTGCGGTAGCGGCCCAGGTCCAGGTAGAAGCGGGGAAGATCGGAGCATTCGTAGGCATCCCAGGCTCGGGGTGAGAGGCTGACAAAGGAGAGTCCAGGGGGCATCATGTAGCCCTTCTGGGAACCTGAGGCCACCACATCCAAACCCCAACTGTCCATGGGTACTGGGGTGGCCCCCAGGCTGGTGACACAGTCCACAATGGTCAGTGCCCTGCCGTGGGCTTTCACATGGGCGGCAATGGTTTGCAGGTCATTGATCACTCCGGTGGAGGTTTCCGAGTGGGTGAGAATGACAGCGCGGATGGTTTTGTCCCTATCAGCCTCCAGGGCAGCAGCAAATGGGGCGGGATCCAGGGGCTGCCCCCATGGGGCCTGAATCACCTGCACCTGCAGGCCATAGGCCCGGGAAAGCTTGACCCAACGTTCACCAAACTTGCCATTCTCACCGCAGAGAACCCGATCTCCGCGGCTGAGGGTGTTGATGATCCCCGCCTCCATGGCTGCAGTGCCACTGCCAGTGAGCAGCAAGACAGCATTGCGGGTCTGGTGGAGCCATTGCAGCTGCTGTTGCACCCGTTCCAGGATGGCACTGAAGGCACCACTGCGATGACCAATGGGATGACGGGCCATGGCCTGCAGCACCCGCTCTGGGACAGGGGTGGGGCCGGGAATCATCAGCGCGAGCTTGTCCTCCATGACTATGGCGGTGGGGATAGGACGTGATGAACCAGCACCATAGGAAACCATCACCTGGTTTTCCATGGTGTCCAACCCTTCTGAACCCATGGCGGGCTATAGCCTGCCGGTTTGGGTGACCGCAGTTGCCCTGGCAGCGCTCCATAGCCTGCGTGGCCAACCCTTTGCTGGCCAAGTGCCTGTGCACTTACCTCAGGAGAGCAAACCACGGCTGGTACCAGTGCACCAGGCCGCCCCTTTGAATGCCCACACTGCCCTGGCCATGGGCCGCTGTCAGCCCGGTGACCATCTGGATCTGACCAGGGATCTGCCCATTTGGGTACTAGGGGAGTGGTTACCTGCCAACTCTGGCCATCCCCCCCTACAGCTGTTGCCCGGTGCCGGGGTGGGTGTTCATGGTGACAGTGGCAAGATTTGCGCCTCCGCCTTTGCCCTGGAGCTTCTCCATCAGAATCTGGAACCCCATGTACCTTCTGGGAAAGCCCTGGGCCTGACACTGATTTTCCCCACCGGTGCGCGCCTGGCAGAGCGCACCAGCAATAGTGCCTTTGGGGTGGTGGATGGCTTGGCTTTGCTGGGCATGGGTCCATGGGTGCAGCCCTCAGCAGCACCCGATCAACTGGCCGCTGCCCGCCAACGGCTAGCCCAGGTGGTGGCTGCAGATACCCAAACTCCGGTGGTTCTAGTGTTGGGGGCCAATGGCTGGGATTTGGCCCAACGCCATGGCTTGCCGGAGAAGGCATTGGTGAGGGTGGGCAACTGGATTGGACCCCTGTTGGTGGAGGCCGCAGAGCGGGGGTGTGGCCAAGTGCTGCTCTGGGGTTACCACGGCAAATTGCTCAAGCTGGCAGGGGGCATCTTCCACACCCATCACCACATTGCCGATGGCCGGGCGGCGGTGCTCACCGCCTTTGCTGCCCTAGAGGGTCTCACTGGCCCAGATCTGGAGCAGGTGCATCAGGCTCCCACTGTGGATGCAGCCCTGAACCAGCTGCGCCACAACAAGCCAGATCTCTCCAGACGGCTAGAGGCTCTTCTCCTAAAAGCTGTGGAGCAGCAAGCCCAGGCCTATGTGGCCCGCCACAGTGACCATGTCCCAGAGGTGGGGGTGGTGGTCTTTGATGGTCACCGCCAGCTGCGAGGCTGTGGACCAGCTGGTCAGATTCTGCTGAAGGCCCTGCAAGAACCCGTTGGTGGTGCCACGGCTGCCTAGGCTCAGCTGAACCCATTTTGCCTTCCATGGCTTCTTTCTCCCCACCTGTGGCAGAGCAGTCCACCAGCGTGAGGCTGGGTAGTGAGTTCCGACCTGACCTGGGGCGCCATCCCACCATTGTGATTCTGGACTTTGGCTCCCAGTACGCAGAGCTCATTGCCCGCCGTATCCGTGAGACGGAGGTGTTTTCCGTGGTGCTGGACCATGGCATCAGTGCGGCGGAATTACAGCGTTTGCAGCCCCGCGGTCTCATCCTCAGTGGTGGTCCCAGCTCGGTGTATGGGGAGGAGGCACCCGGTTGCGATCCGGAGCTGTGGCAGCTGGGCATTCCCATCTTGGGTGTGTGCTACGGCATGCAGTTGATGGTGCAACAACTGGGAGGGCAGGTAGATGCCTGCCAGCGGGGGGAGTACGGCCGGGCCCACCTATGGATAGATGACCCCACAGACCTACTCACCAATGTGGATAACGGCTCCGTCATGTGGATGAGCCATGGAGACGGGGTGAGTCGCCTACCAGAGGGGTTTACATGTCTAGCCCACACAGAGAACACCCCCTTGGCCGCCATTGCCCATGCCCAGCGCCGTTTCTATGGGGTGCAGTTCCATCCGGAGGTGATCCATTCCACCTGCGGTATGGGATTGATCCGCAACTTTGTTTTTCACATCTGTGGCTGTAGCCCTGATTGGACCACTGCGGCATTGACGGAGCAGGCCATAGCTGATGTGCAGGCCATGGTGGGGAATTGCCGTGTATTACTGGCCCTTTCTGGTGGGGTTGACTCCTCCACCCTGGCCTTCCTGCTCCAGAGAGCCATTGGCCCTCAACTCACCTGTGTCTTCATTGACCAGGGCTTCATGCGCAAGGGTGAGACAGAGTTTCTAGTCAATCTCTTCCGGGAACGTTTTCACATTGATGTGCATCACATCCAGGCCAGGGAACGTTTTCTGAACCAGCTAAAAGGAGTGAGGGATCCAGAGGAAAAACGCAAAATTATTGGTAAGGAATTCATTGGTGTCTTTGAAGAAGAAAGTAAGCGTTTAGGCCCCTTCCACTATCTAGCCCAGGGAACCCTGTATCCCGACGTGATTGAGTCTGCCGGCACCAATGTAGATGGCAAAACCGGCAAACGGGTGGCCGTTAAGATCAAGAGTCACCACAATGTGGGTGGCTTACCGGAAGATTTGCGCTTCCAGCTGGTGGAACCCCTGCGGCACCTATTTAAGGATGAAGTGCGCAAGCTGGGCCGCAGCCTGGGGTTGCCGGAAGAGATTGTGCGACGTCACCCTTTTCCAGGGCCAGGATTGGCCATTCGCATTTTGGGAGAGGTGACAGAAGACAAGCTGGAGATCCTCCGGGATGCGGACATGATCATGCGAGAGGAGATCAAGGCCGCTGGTCTCTACCATGAGATTTGGCAGGCCTTGGCCGTTCTGCTGCCGGTGCAGTCTGTGGGGGTCATGGGGGATCACCGCACCTATGCCTATCCCATTGTCATACGCTGTGTCACCAGCCAAGATGGCATGACCGCAGATTGGTTCCCCATTCCCTATGAAGTTCTTGGGCAGATTTCCAATCGCATTGTGAACGAGGTGAAGGGAGTCAACCGGGTTGTCTACGACGTGACCAGCAAACCCCCTGGAACCATTGAGTGGGAATGAGCAACCACCCTGTCATTTTGAGGTTGCAGGGCTAACCATTTGGTTTGTCACCTGAGACCAGGGTTAACCTCTCAGGGACCGGCAAAGTTTTTTAAGCTCATGCCGGTGTTCTGGGCAAATGTCCCTTGACCTTTTCTCTACTGGAGGCTGAGCCGCCGCTGCGCTACGACCATGGCAGGGACTTGCTCTGGCTGCTGCTGCGGCCATGGCAACTGATCCGCCGTCTCCTGGTGCTGTTTCTGCACTTTGCAGGTCTTGCAGTACGCCTAGTCACCCAGGGGAACAGCACAGATCCTGCTGTCCAGAACCGCTTAGCCCAGGCGGTGTTGAGCACCCTCACCCAGCTAGGTCCCTGCTTTATCAAAGTGGGCCAAGCCCTCTCCACCCGCCCCGATTTGGTGCCCAGCAGCTGGCTGGATGAGTTGACCAAGCTGCAGGACCAACTGCCAGCTTTTCCATTGGCGGAGGCAAAGGCCATGGTTCAAGCCGATTTGGGCCAGCCCGTGGACAAGCTGTTTTACCAGTTTCCCCTGGAGCCCGTAGCTGCTGCCTCCCTGGGTCAGGTGTATAAGGCCCAGCTCCACAATGGACTTTGGGTGGCAGTGAAGGTGCAGCGACCTGGCTTGGAGGCAGTCATCCGCCGGGACCTGGTGCTGCTGCGCCTCCTGGCCATGGTGTTTGGCCCTGCCCTACCCCTCAATCTGGGGGATGGCTTGCCCTCCATCGTGGATGAGTTTGGTCGAAAGCTTTTTGAGGAGATCGACTACAAAACTGAGGCCAGCAATGCCCAGCGCTTTGCCCAGCAATTTTACGAGAATCCAATGGTGGTTGTCCCGGAGGTGATTAGTAGCCACAGCAGCCAACGGATACTGACCACCATCTGGTTGGAAGGTCCCAAATTGCGAGATCCAGAGGAGCTACGTCACCATGGGTTGGATCCCACCGCCTTGATTTGCACTGGGGTAAGTGCGGGTCTAGAACAGCTGCTGGAGCATGGATTTTTCCATGCGGATCCCCACCCAGGCAATCTCATTGCCCTGCCTGGCCGCACAGGCAACAAGGGGCATCTGGGCTATGTGGACTTTGGCATGATGGATCAAATCAGCCAGGAAGATCGGCTGATCATTACGGACTCCATCATTCATCTGATCAACCAGGACTATGAAAGCCTGACGGATGACTTTATCCGCCTAGGTTTTCTACGACCCGATGTGAATCGGCAGCGAATTGTACCAGCCTTGCAAGAGGTGCTGGCCATGAAGATGGCTGATGAGGTGCGTGATTTCAATTTCAAGCAGGTGACAGATCGTTTCTCGGAGTTGATGTATGACTACCCCTTCAGGGTTCCGGCCCGGTTCGCCCTGATTATTCGCGCCTTGGTGAGTCAGGAGGGTGTGGCCCTACGGCTGGATCCCAGCTTTCGCATCATTGGGGTGGCTTATCCCTATGTGGCGCGGCGCCTATTGGCAGCAGATACGGCTGAGCTGCGTGACAAGTTGCTGGATGTGCTCTTTGACCAGGAAGGTGGCCTACAGTTGCAGCGCCTAGACAGCCTCTTGAGAGTGGCTCGCATGGAAGGTGGGGGAGGGGACGTGCTGCCCCTAGCCAGTTCTGGACTCCGCCTCCTGTTTACCCCTGATGGGCAAATGCTACGCCAGCGGCTGCTACAAACCTTGGTGCGGGATAACCGTCTGCAAACCAAGGATTTACTAGGTCTGCTGAGTTTGCTCCAGCGTCACTTTGGCCCTGGTGACGTGGCTAAAGGTCTGGCTCAGGGTCTCTGGCAGCGCCTCAATCCCCTGGCCGCATGAGGAGGAACCACTCTCCAGGAGTATCCTCAACTGCAGATCCATTGGAGGGTCACCATGGTTGAGGATTCTTTAAGTCCAGCGCTCCAAGAGCAATTGGACCTACTTGTTTATGCCAAGGCCTATTGGGACAGCCAGCCCCCCTATGCCCTCAGTGCAATGGGCATGATCATGGCCTTGTTGTGTGGGTCGGTCTTTATCCGTCAGCTCCGGGAACGGCTGGCCACCTGGCGAGAGGATCGTCATCCCCTCTTGCCCTTAGGAGGTATCACAACAGCCATGCCCTATGGGGGCACCATTTTGGGGATCACCCTGTTCCTTGGCGCTGGTCTCCAGGTGTTTGGCTTTGGGGCCACCGGTAGTTTCCTCCTGGCATTTCTTCTAGCCGCAGTGACCGGTGCCGGGCTGTGGAGACAGTTGGAGCGGTTGCTGAGGCAAGTGGAGGAGGGCACTTTTGCCGCAGCAGACTTCGACTTTTTTGATAACCGCCCCTGAGACCATCACCCAGTTCTGCAGGCACCATGGACTGATGAAGCCAATGGCTAAACTGATCTTAGGCTCCACACAACCTTGGCCATCAAACCCCCAAACCAGCAGGCCAGTTCCCAGCTCCTACTGGTGGAAGATGATGACACCATCCGTGAAACCATTGCGGAAAGCTTAACGGCTGAGGGGTTTGTGGTGGATGCGGTGGCCAATGGCAATGCTGCCCTGGACTATTTTCAGGGTGGTCCAGACGCCAGAAGGTTTGACTTGATCCTGCTGGATCTGATGATGCCGGGTGTCCATGGTCTGGACTTCTGCCGCTACCTGCGCTGCCTGGGCATTATCACACCTATCTTAATTGTGAGTGTCAAGGACTCAGAAATTGATCGGGTGGTGGGTCTGGAGGTGGGAGCAGATGACTATCTGATTAAGCCTTTTGGCATGAGGGAGTTGGTGGCCCGATGCCGAGCCCTGTTGCGCCGCTCCACCCAGGCCATGGCCGATGGTGCCCCCAAGGAGGTGCTCAGGTATGGAGAGCTGGTGCTCTACCCGGAAGAATACTATGGCACCATCAATGGTGTTCCCTTGAACCTTCCCCCCAAACAATACAAGCTGCTGGAGTTCTTTATGCGCCATCCCCAGCGCGTTTGGAGTCGGGACAAACTCTTGGAAAATATCTGGGGAGCGGATTTCATCGGCGACGTCAAAACCGTTGACGTTCATATCCGCTGGCTGCGGGAAAAACTGGAGGAAAACCCTAGCCAACCTCGCTTAATCCTCACCGTCCGTGGTTTTGGGTATCGCTTTGGCTGAAACTGTAGCCCTTCTCCTAGGGGTGGGCCTGGGGCTGTTGCTGGCCCCATGGTTTTTAGAACGGCAGCGACGACAAGCAAGGGGCTATTTGTTTTCCCATCACCAGGTCTTGCAGTGGCTGCAACAGGCTCCCCTAGGGGTCTTGGTGCTGGATGAACAGCAAATCATTCATTTTGCCAACAGCAAGGTCTGTGACCTACTCCACCTAGATAAAGAAGGAACTGCCCTGGAGCAGCAACCCTTTTTGGAAGCCATCCGCCACTATCAATTGGAGGATGTGAGCCAATTAGCCCGGCGCACAAGCCAGCCTCAGCGCATTAAATGGTTTCTCACCTCCACCAGCGCCAATCCTCACCACCTAGAACCAGCCACCACTAAACAGCTGGAAGCGGTGGCTCTACCGGGCCCCAGGGGCTGGGTGTGCATTTTTATCTCTAACTGCCACTCCTTGGTTGCCCAGATGGAGCAGCAGGAGCGGTGGGTGAGCGATGTGGCCCATGAACTGAAAACACCGCTGACCGCATTGGGTTTGGTGAGTGAAAGCCTCATTGAAAGCTGCAGTCCTCAACAAACCAAATTGATGGAGCGGCTACAGAGAGAAATTGTTCGCCTGCAGAAGCTGGTGGAGGATCTATTGGAGCTCTCCCGGCTGGACACCACGCTTCCACAAAACCACACCGCCCCTGTCAATGTGGTGGAACATGTGGAAGCCGCTTGGCAATCCCTGCTCCCCCTAGCAGAGCCACGGCATGTGAGCCTAAGCATTAGCAGCAACAGCAGTGGGGTGGTGACGGTGCCTGCTGATGGCTCCCGCCTGCAACGGGCACTGCTGAACCTGTTGGACAATGGCCTGCGCTATAGCCCCAATCACAGCACCATTCACGTCAAAATCATGGCTGAGGCCATGGGGCTCAAGCTGACTGTGGAAGACCAAGGACCTGGTTTTAGTGAAACCGATCTGCAACACGTGTTTGAGCGCTTCTACCGTGGCGATGTCTCCCGGACAAGGGTTAGCAGCCTGGGGGGCAGCGGTCTGGGCTTGGCCATTGTGCAACAAATCGCCACTGCCCATGGGGGTCGTGTACGGGCCCTGAACCGCTCTGAGGGTGGTGCTTCTGTGTGTCTGATGCTGCCCATGGAAACAACCGTGTCCCCTGGCAAAACTTAAGGGCTGGCCCCCAGCTTCCTCAACAGTTCTTGAAAACAAGGGGGTGGCTCTGCCGTGAAAACCATGGGCTCCTGGGTTAAGGGATGATGGAGCCCCAACTCCATGGCGTGGAGCATCTGGCCAGGCAAGGCCATGGGCAGGTGGCGGCAGCGGCTGTAGAGAGGATCCCCCAAAATAGGGTGTCCCCAATGGCTGCAATGGACACGGATCTGGTGGGTGCGGCCCGTCTCCAACTGAAAACGCACCAGGGAGTAAGGACCCAACCGTTCCAGCACCTGCCAGTGGGTGCAAGCTTGCTTGCCTTTCTCCCCAGCCACAACGGCGTACTTGCGTCGATCCACGGGATGGCGCCCAATGGGAGCATCCCATCTGCCCTGGTCCTGGGGCAACACGCCATGGACAAGGGCCAGGTAACGGCGGCTGCAGTGGCGCTGGGCAATTTGCCGCTGTAGACCCATGAGTGCGGCTTGGCTTTTAGCCACCACCATGCAGCCGCTGGTGTCCTTATCAAGGCGGTGGACAATGCCAGGCCGCATCTTGCCGCCAATACCCGGCAGGTCAGGACAGTGGGCAATGAGTCCGTTCACCAGGGTGCCATCCCTGTGACCGGGTGCAGGGTGGACCGTAAGCCCAGCAGGCTTATTGATGACAATCAGCTCACCATCCTCATAGAGAATGTGCAAGTCCATGGGCTGGGGTGGCAGATAATCCAGCGGTTCCGGTGGCAGTAGCCAAATCTCCACCCGATCCCCATGGCGTAGGGGTGTTTTGGACCGTGGTGTTATGGCCCCATTCACCCGCACCAGACCCTGTTCAATGAATTTCTGAATGCGGGCACGGCTCTGCTCCTGCCGCTGTTGCACCAGCCAGCGATCCAGGCGCATGGGCAACGGCTTGTCATAGGTGAGGCACACCAGCTGACCAGTGCCTTTGCCAAATGTTTCCCC
>RKSC01000117.1 GCA_007571085.1 Synechococcus sp. PNGco_S_binSS4 | reverse complement strand
GCTGGTGGCGGGCCAACCAGCGTAGGCAGCCACGGATCCAGTCCTCTGCGCTCTTGGCATCCTGATCCAAGGCCACCGCCACTAAGGCTTGGTTCACTTCTCCAGGTTCATAGCCCAAAGCCGTCAGGGTCAGCTCCACATCCTGGCGCAGTTCTCCCATGGGCAATGATGGGACGGACTCCACCTCACCCCCCTGGCCAAAGCGCTCCGCCAGCTTGCGGCGCAGCTCCACTGCCAACCGCTCTGCACTGCGTCGCCCCACCCCTGGTGCCTGGCTGAGGCGCTTGATATCTGCCTGGACAAGGGCCTGTACCAACTCAGGCAAAGGGAAAAAACCCAGCAACCCCAGTGCCAACTGGGGACCTACACCACTAACACCAATGAGCTCACGAAACAACTCCCGCTCCGCATCTGTCTCAAAGCCAAAAAGTAGCCATCCATCCTCACGCACATGCAAATGGGTGAACAGGCTCAACCCCTGAGGCGCACCCGATGGATGGGGTAGAGCTTTCACATGGTTGTAGAGGCGCCCATGGAGCACCACCTCATAGCCCATGCCACAGCAGACCAGGAGCACCCCCTGACGGGCGCCCCGCTGCCAGAACTGGCGCACCTCCCCTTCTAGCCAGCCGATCATGGTTGCTTCCAGCCTGGTCCCAGGTTAGTTGACTGAGCCGGTGGCAACCACCACCAACCACCGTGGACTTGGGCCAGTGGGGGCTGCCACACTGGCATTACTAGAGGGGTCTGTAGCGATGTTACTAGAGGGGTCTGTAGCGATGTTCAATGCCAACTCTCACCTCCGGGCCAACGGCACCAGTGCTCGTAAATCGGAGGCCACCCTCAACCCTTAGGCCCCAATCCGTTTCTCGCACACGAGCTTGGGACCAGCCAACCATGGCAGACAAAAAACCGTAGCCTTCTTCTACGGCTTCCGTCGCTTCTCCTACAACAAAGGTTGGTCCATTCTCCCCTTGAACAGGGATAGGGACCTGCTGCGTTTCTTCTACACGGGATACTCCCACACCTCCACCAACAGAAATAAAGAAAGGTCCTTCTTGAGGATAGAAGTCTAGACTGCCATCAAAACTAGCTCTTACCGGACTAGGGTGAAAGGCAAGCGAGATACGCCTAGATAAACTTTTTGAGAAGGCAAATTCATCAAATACCCTCAATCCATAACTAAGCTCATCATCTATAAGCAGGGTTTCACCATATAGACCCAAGCTTTTCCTCCTCTCAGAACGCACTGTTAAAGGTTCTGAATCAGTGCCTTCAACTACTTGAGAGCTTGCGGGGGGGGGGCAGAAGCTTAACGCAGTCAAGAGAACCGTTGAGGCTGCTGATGCTCCCAGGCGGCGGGAAATCAATGACATTGCAAAATTGCAAGACGCTCAATAAGCGTAGCACCGGGATAAGCCTTGAGTCAATTGCGCTCCCTGGGAATTTGTCTACCTTATTTTTCTACTTTAATAGATTTTTCTATCTTAATTCCACCTTAATTTTTCCACCTTGCTTAATGGAAATGCTCAAAGATCAGGGAGCTGAGGGCTTTGTATCTCCAGCTGTCTACCCAAACTAAACACCCCATGCTACCACTCCCATTTGTCTGTACGGGAAAAAGGCAGGTACCGCATCAGTATGGGTGAAGGCCACCATCGCCACAGCCCGGGTGGGCAGGACTGGGTCAGCAAACAGGCGCATAGGAAAAACAAAGCCCTGTGATGTGTACCAACAGGACAGGCCCCCCAATCACATATGTGTCCCTGCCCTGCTCCAGAATCCCCACACTCCCCAGGCTGGCCACGGGGGCCACCAGCACAACTGTCTTGCCTTGAGAGCACAGGGGCCGACCCGCTGGTTGGGATCTTGCCAAGCTGCAGGCCCTTGGTGGGCGCCAAGTGATCCAGGGCGGCCTAGTGGTGGAACCAGGCCCCTCTCTACTGGGGAGGGAGAGTGTTTAGAAATGGGCGATACTGGATTTGAACCAGTGACTCCACCGATGTCAACGGTGTGCTCTACCCCTGAGCTAATCGCCCGCCCAGTCTGCAGTCAGTAAGGAGTAGGCCCTGTACTCCTGCGGGGGCATGTGGAGGAGTTTTGATCTCCAAGGCAAAAGTGTAGCAGCTCATGGTGCTGGGCCCGCCTGGGTGGGGCTCAGCGGCGCAGCAGTTGTAGGCGCCAGCGCTGGCGGCGGGTGAGCTTACGGTCTTGAAGGTGGAGTTCACCACGGCCACGTAGTATGACCACATCACCCACTTGCAGTTCAGTGTGGGGACGCAGCACGGTGCGGCCGTTGACACGCACCCGGCCTGCGGTGATGGCATCCACCATGCGGTTGCGGGATAGGCCCAGCCCTGCAGAGGAGACAGCATCTAGGCGGCAAGAGGCTTCTACGGTGGTGATGGTGCGGGGTTGGCGGGTTTGGTATTCCAGGGCCTCCCAGGGCACCACCCGGGCCTCCACGGTGACTGTGCGCACCTGCAATGGGCGACCATCTAGAGCTGCGGCACCGGCTGGTGTGGCAATGAGTTGGGCACCTCTATCCCCCAAAAGGATCACATCTCCCCAGGTGCCTGGGTGGAGATTTGTATTGAGCAGGGCCGCCTCAAAATCCTCCAGCTCAGCCTGGTCAAAGAGGAAGTTGCCCTTCAACTCCACCAGAGCAAAGTCCATGGGTATATCCGCCAGGGGGAGTTCCTCCCGGGCCAGGAGCAGTCGCTGCCGTTCAGCGGGGACGATGCCGCCGGAGCTGCGCCAGTGCAGGTCACTCTGCTGGTGAAGCACGGGTTCTATGGCGAAGCGCTCCTCTGGAGCCAGAAACCCTGTCAGTTGCGGTTGCCAGCTGCGTAGAGCCACTTCAGCCACTTTCAGCACATGGTCCAGGGCCCCATGGGATGGGCTCATCACAAGGTCACCACCATTTGAGGACGAACCCGCTGTAGTTCTTTCCAAGGGATATCTTGGCCCATGGCTGATTCCACAACCAGTAGCCAAAAGCCCTCCTCGCTCCGATTCCGCAGCTGGCGGAGGCGGTCGTCATTGCTGCTGTCCACACCGGAGCGGGCAGCAAAACTGCCCAGTAGGCCAGCCCCTAGCCCCAGCAGGCCGCCAATACAACGATTGCCCCAGACCCCAGCAAAGGCAAAGGTGTCCAGGTTTGTCATGAAGGTGAAGGTCACCCCGGCAAAGAAGCCAAAGGGCAAAAGCCAGAAGGCCATGACCTTCTGTAGCCGTTGCTGCTGTCGTTGGGGATTGAGCACATCCACTTGGTCAAAGGCTTCTTCCCCTGGTCCCACGGCCTGGAGGCGCAGGGGGAGAGGCAGCTCTGCAAGGCGCCGGTGCAGGGTCTTCAGGTCTTGATGCTGATGGAGCACCACAACAGCAGTGGCCATGGTGGAGGAGGCGGTAAGTCACTACACTGCACCAACGGCAGTTCTACAGGGCGAATGACAAAAGTTTTGGTCTCTGACCCCATTGACCAAGCCGGAATTGACATCCTGTCCCAAGTGGCACATGTGGATGTGCGCACGGGGCTATCGGAGAGTGATCTGTTGGCCACAGTGGCGGATTACGACGCGCTGATGGTCCGCTCCGGTACTCAAGTGACTGATGCGGTGATTCATGCCGCTCCCCGTCTCAAGATCATTGGGCGGGCCGGTGTTGGGGTGGACAACGTGGATGTGTCTGCCGCAACCCGCCAGGGTGTGCTGGTGGTCAACTCTCCTGAGGGCAACACCATTGCGGCTGCAGAACATGCCTTGGCCATGATGCTGGCCATCACCCGCAATATTCCCCAAGCCCATGCCAGCACTATGGCCGGCAACTGGGATCGCAAGCGCTATGTGGGCAACGAACTTTACAAGAAAAGTCTCGGGGTGGTGGGCCTAGGCAAGATCGGCGCCCACGTGGCCAAAATTGCCCAGGCCTTGGGCATGGTGGTGCTGGCCCATGACCCCTTTATTTCCAATGAGCGCGCCCAGAAATTACAGGTGCGCCTGGTGGGGCTGGAGGCTCTTTTTGAGGAAGCGGACTACGTCACCCTCCACATTCCTTGCACCAATGAGACCGCCAACCTGGTGGGGGAACAGCTCCTAAAACGCATGAAGCCCACGGCGCGGCTGATCAACTGCGCCCGAGGGGGTGTGGTGGATGAGACAGCCTTGGTGAATGCCCTGCGCAACAACACCATTGCTGGTGCTGCCCTTGATGTTTATGCAAGTGAACCTCTGCCTGAGGGGAGTCCCCTGCTCTCCTTGGGGGAAAACCTCATCCTCACCCCCCACCTGGGAGCATCCACTGCCGAAGCACAGGCTGGGGTGGCCATAGATGTGGCGGAGCAGATCCGTGATGTTTTGCTGGGCCTTCCTGCCCGCAGCGCAGTGAACATTCCCGGCCTGAGTCCGGAGCTGATGGAAGAGTTGCGGGCTCACCTCACCCTGGCAGAGTACCTGGGCCATTGCATCAGCCAGCTGGCTGGGGGCAATGTGCAAGAGCTGGAGGTGCGGATGCAGGGGGAACTGGCAGCCCAGCCCAGCCAGCCCTTGGTCACCGCATCTCTCAAGGGGTTACTGAGCATGGCATTGGGGGAGCGCATCAATTACGTCAATGCAGGACTGGAGGCCAAGGGTCGGGGCATCAAGGTTTTGGAAGTCAAAGATGCAGCTTCCCGGGACTACAGCGGAGGATCTCTTCAGCTCATCTGCCGGAGCAGCTCCGGTCTCCACAGCCTCACGGGAGCAGTTTTTGCTGGAGATGAACTGCGCATCACCAGTGTGGATGGGTTCCCCATCAGTGTGCCCCCCAGCAACCACATGCTCTTTACCCGCCACCGGGATATGCCAGGCATCATTGGCCGCTTGGGCTCCCTCTTGGGAGAACACAACGTGAACATTGCCAGTATGCAGGTGGGGCGCCGCATCATGCGGGGGGATGCGGTGATGGTGTTGAGCGTGGATGACCCCATCCCAGAGAGTGTGTTGGAGGACATCATCGCCATTGATGGCATTCGCGAAGCCCATACGGTCAGCCTCTAGGCAGGCTGGTGGTCTCTGGCACCTGGTGTGCACCTAGGCCCTGTGCTAGGGGGCTTCTGCTCCCCTCCTGGTTGGGCTCTGCCCCTCTGGCCATGGCCCCGCCCATGGTGAGCCTGGATCCAACTGGTCCTTGGGGAGTCCAGCCACCGCCTCTGGGGTGATGTGAATGGCAGGGGTTCTCCTCAAACTGCCAAACCGTGAACTCACCGGAACTCCATGGTTATGGTCCTGGTTATGGGCAAGCCAGCCATGGCGCCAGTGGGGGGCCACAGCCTGGGGCTGATGTGTTCTTATGGAACATCTTGGCCCCGGCGATCATGCAATTGCCCTCTAACTTTTAGTACAGAGAATAAAAGCAAACCATTGCTCCTTAACAGAACCACTCCCCTGAAGGATCAACAACCTATGCCAGGTCTATGGTGCAGGGCAGTGCTGGTGGCCACTCAACAGGATTGGCAATGGTGTCCCTAGGGCAGGGGAAACCACTCAAAAACCCAAACTGAGCCTGTGGAGCCCCAGGGGGGATTTGGGGAGCAATAAGTAGGGCTTATTGATCCTGCAAGCAGTCATTGGTCTTGTTGGAAATTGGCCCAGGCGGGCGTGAGTTTGGTCACGAATGAGAGTAAAACTGTGTCGTCCTGCAAGGCCTTGCTCTGCCAGGGTCTGCCCTACAAGTCGAACCCATGCCTGCTTTCAAGGTCACCTTTATCAATGAGAGCGAAGGTCTAAACGAGACCATTGACGTTTCTGATGACCAGTACATCCTTGATGCGGCAGAGGAGGCAGGTCTGGACCTGCCTTACTCTTGCCGTGCCGGTGCCTGCTCCACCTGTGCTGGCAAGCTCACCAGTGGCACTGTTGATCAGTCAGACCAGAGCTTTCTGGATGACGACCAGATCGAAGCTGGCTTTGTGCTCACCTGCGTGGCTTATCCCACTTCAGACTGCGTCATCACCACCCATGCTGAGGAGGACCTCTACTAAGACCAAGACCCCCATTCTGGGGGCCACAAAGGTCCACTGGGCCCCCCAGATTTTGCCTAGGGGGCACTGTCTCCTGTGGTGATGGGTTAGTGAAACTCACCAGCACCCCATCTTTGGATTGCCACTGATGGGATTAACCCAAGCCCTGCTCCGGCACCGCAGTCAACACACCAGCCCTGGTGGTCAGTACAGCTTCTGGGTTCTTGGGCCCTGCTGTCGCCTCTTTGATCGGGAAGAATTGCCATGGCCCTGCTGTCGCCTGCAATGGCGCAGCAAAGAGCCCAGTTGGAGGCGTGTTGGTCGCCGCTTGGTGCCGGACTTATCCTGCAAACGCAGCCCCAGCTACGCCGTGGAGCTGCTTCATCCCGACCTGAGGTCCACCACAACTATTCTCACCCTGTTTTCTGAGCGACTGAGCCCGGAGCTTCAGGAATGGTGGTACAGCAGGTGCAGCCCCATGGGTGATGAACCAATGACTAACCCTCCACCATAGGGAGGGTTAGTCAAAAGAGCAATCAAAAAAGAGAAGAGGGTCAAACACAGGTGAGGACCCGCACCGACCCCGGCCCCTTGCCAGGGCAGAGGTGGATCAGAAGTAAATCTTGCCCCCACCCCAGGAGCTCCCCTGCACTTTGGGGGCCACCAAAATGTAGCCGGCAATCAAACGCAGGTCTTCATCTGACAGGTCACGCATTTTGGGAAAGATGTCCCTGCTGCGGATGCTGGGGTGAATATCGGCGATGGAGTACTCCCCGTCATAGGAGGTGGGGTCATTGAGGTAGTCCACCAGACCCTCGATGGAGTCACGGGGTGGTGTGGCAAGGGCGAGGGTTTCTGGGTCCAGGCCAACATTGTGGTTGGTCTTGGTGATGCCACTTGAATGGCAGCTCCCACAACTCCGGTTAAACGTGGCCTTGCCTGATTTGACCTGAGCCTCTGTTAGTAATGTGGTGTCTCCTTCTGAGTTCTCACGGACGGTCAGCGTCTTGACATCCCAATTGGCCGCAGTTGCAACAGTGGGGTAACCCAGCACTGCTATGGGCAGCAAGAGCACCGCCAAGAGAGCACCGCAGCGCTTAGCCATGGAGCCCAGGCCAACGGTGAGGCGATGCAAAAGGCTGTTCATTGGTGGGTGATGCTGATAGGCCACAATCTCTTGTATCACGTGATTTGGCTTCCCTGCTGCAATGGGGTCCAACTCGTCAGAGAGTGTTAGAGATGGGGGGCGATGGGTTCTGAACCAGACCTTGCTCCCACCTGTTTGGGGGTCAGCTCCAAGGTGAGAAAGTCCCTGGCCATGATGGTGTTTGGGAAAATGGCCTGGGCCTCTGCCAGCAGATCCTCAGGGCCGGTGGCCTGCCCCGGGATGTAACGGGGGCTGAAATGGGTGAGCGCCAGTGTCCCCACCCTTGCTGCTAAGGCCACTTGGGCTGCCATGGTGGTGGTGGAGTGGAGGCGCTGCAGGGCCATATCCCCATCCCGGTGGGCGAAGGTGGCTTCATGGATCAACAGATCCGCCCCCTGGGCCAGCTCCACGGCAGTATCACAGAACACCGTATCGGTGGCATAAACGAGGCTGACCCCCGGTTGTGGTGTGCCGCAAAGACTGGAACCTGTAATGGTCTGGCCGTTGAGGACAACGGTTCCACCGGCTTTGAGACGGCCATAAAGAGGCCCTGAGGGAATGCCTAGGGCCTTGGCTTTCTCCACGTCAAAGCGCCCCGGACGTGGTTTTTGCTCCACACGAAACCCACTGGCTGGAATCCGGTGCTGGAGGGGGCGAGATTCTACCACCAGTTGGTCGTCCTCAAAGAGCACGTGACCATCTGGTGGAGGCATATTGGGATGAAAACGTAGGGGATAACCCAATCGGGTGGATGAGAACCGCAGGGCAGATTCCACAAAATCTTGCAGTGGGGGTGGGCCATAAAGGTCCAGGCCGTTGCAGGTGCCTGCCATGCCCAGGCTGGCCAGCAGCCCTGGCAAGCCAAACACATGGTCCCCATGCATGTGGGTAATGAAGATGCGCCGCAGCTGGGATATGCGTAAAGGACTGCGCAGCAGCTGGTGCTGGGTGGCCTCGCCACAGTCCAGTAGCCAGAGCTCGCTGCGCTGGGGGAGCCGTAGGCCAAGGGCAGACACATTGCGACGGCGGGTGGGGACACCGGAGCTGGTACCCAGAAAGGTGACCTGCAAAGGAGGCGGGGTTGTTGAGAACAACCCATTGTGGGCTTGCAGGTTAGAATGGGCCCATGACCATGAACAGACGACACTCAGCCAGGGCCCTCTCCCGACGCATTGAGTGGCTGGTTTCTAATTCCTCCAACCGCTACCTCACCACCTTGCGGGTTGCTTTCCGGGCCAAGCAGAGGCGTTTTGACGACTTTGAAGGGCTGCTGGAAGAGAGTGACATCAAACCTGTGCAGCGAGCCATCATTGAGCTCTCAGACGAGAAAAGCACCCCGGACCTGTTGTCCTGACCTGCCCCCTCTCCGGCGGGAAGGCCATGGCTGGCGCCTGGCCGTGGACCCTACTAAGCCTTTTGTGGCCCTAATTGGTGGGGAGGGTTGGGCCTTTGAGTTGCGGGCCACCGAACTTCAGGCCCTCCGCCATGGGGTGGATGTGCTGGTACGTCAGCACTGCGCCATGGCAGCCCAGCTGATGGGGGAAGAGTCCATTACCATCACCCATGAGTCCCCAGGCCTTTGGGTGGAGCTCAGGGGAACCCCAGTGTTTTGGTCTCTGCGCTTTCTCCTGGAACCGGACACAGATCGCGCCTGCGAAGGAGCCTGGTCAGCTCAGGCCAGTCCCCAGCTGGCTCTGGTGCTGCAGCAGCTGGATTGCTTTTGATCTATGCCTGGGTGGAGCCCTATCTTGTCATGTCTCCACTGGTTGGGGCCACAGGGGACCTGCTGTGGGGCGGGAGGAGTCCTAAGATGACCCCACTGGCTTGCTCCCCATGACACAGCTGGAGACCCACACGGAACCCATGGTGGTCAATTTTGGACCCCACCATCCCTCCATGCATGGGGTGCTCAGGCTAGTGGTGACCCTGGATGGGGAAGACGTGGTGGATTGCGAGCCCGTCATCGGCTACCTCCATCGGGGCATGGAGAAGATTGCCGAGAGCCGCACCAACGTCATGTTTGTTCCCTATGTGAGCCGTTGGGACTATGCGGCGGGCATGTTCAATGAAGCGGTGACAGTCAATGGGCCGGAGCGCTTAGCGGGCATCACGGTGCCCAAGCGGGCCAGCTACATCCGGGTGCTCATGCTTGAGCTGAACCGCATTGCCAATCACCTGCTCTGGCTAGGCCCCTTCCTTGCTGATGTGGGCGCCCAGACCCCTTTCTTCTATATCTTCCGGGAGCGGGAGATGATCTATGACCTTTGGGAAGCTGCCACTGGTCAGCGGCTGATCAACAACAACTACTTCCGCATTGGTGGCGTGGCGGTGGACCTGCCCTATGGCTGGCTGGAGAAATGCAGTGACTTCTGCGACTGGTTTGGTCCAAAAATTGATGAGTACGAGCGACTAATTACTGATAACCCCATCTTTCGGCGGCGCATCACCGGCTTAGGAACCATCAGCAGGGATGAGGCCATCAACTGGAGCCTGTCTGGACCCATGCTGCGGGCCTCTGGTGTCTGCTGGGATCTGCGCAAGGTGGACCATTACGAGTGCTATGACGACTTTGACTGGCAGGTGGCCACAGCAGAAGAAGGGGACTGCTTTGCCCGCTACCGGGTGCGTATTCAGGAAATGCGGGAGTCCTTAAAAATTCTGCGCCAAGCTTGCCGTGGAATTCCTGGCGGTCCAACGGAGAACCTGGAAGCTTACCGCCTACAGGAGGGACGGAAGAGCCAGTGGTATGACTTTGACTATCAGTATGTGGCCAAGAAGGTGGCACCCACCTTCAGGATTCCCAGGGGAGAACTCTACACCCGGGTGGAGACGGGCAAAGGGGAATTGGGGGTATTCCTGATTGGCAATAACACTGTCACCCCATGGCGCTGGAAAATCCGTGCCCCGGACTTTAACAACCTGCAGATTCTCCCCCACCTGCTGAAGGGGGTTAAGGTGGCCGATATCATGGCTATTTTGGGTTCTATTGACGTGATTATGGGCTCCGTGGACCGCTAGGTGGCCCCTAGGCAAAGCCAAGATCGGTAGCCACCCGGTGGGCACAGGCATATCCACTAAAGGCCACCGCATTCAGTCCCTGGCCGGGGAAGCAGGAGTCACCCACGCAATAAAGACCTGGAATGGCTGTGCGATTAAAGGGCATGGGCAGTAAACCTGGCAGGGGCCGGGCGGGCACTGGTCCGTAGCTGCCCCGGCTGCGACCCAAAAAACGGCGATGGGTGCGGGGTGTGCCAATTTCCCTGTGGTCAATGGCCTGCTCCAGACCAGGCCAGAGGCAGCTCAGACGTTTCACCAGCTGTTGGGCATCAGCCTGCTTCTTCTGGCGGTAGGCAGAGGGCCCCAGGCTTTTCCAGTGCTCAAGGTCACTGGGGGTGAAGGTGTGGACAATGTGGCGACCCGGTGGTGCCAGATCAGGGTCCAGCAGGGTGGGAATGGAGACAAAAACAGTGCCCTGTTCCCCATCCATGTGTTCCCAGCGCTCCAACAACAGGTGGTGGCAATGGCTATGGGGGGGTATGACCGAGGCCTCCACACCCAAATGCAGGGATAGAAAGGAGGGGGAGGGCTTATAGCGGCGGCGCCACACCCGTTCCCGGCGGGGGATGTGCTCCTCCGGCACCAAGCCCCCAAAGGTGTCCCAGCGGGTGGCATTGGAAATTACCCGCTGGGCGCCCAGCCGTTCCCCATTGGCCAGCATCACCCCAATGGCTCGGCCTTTCTCCATCAGCACCCTGGTCACGGGAGCCCGGTAGCGGATCTGGCCCCCATGGCGTTCCAGGC
>RKSC01000034.1 GCA_007571085.1 Synechococcus sp. PNGco_S_binSS4 | reverse complement strand
GGATTGTGCGCTCTGCAGAAAAAACCCCAAAGCGCAGCAGGCCATGGCGCCAGGCCCAGGCCATCAGAAGAATGGTGGGAATTTCCCGCAAACCTTGCACCACTGCTGCTGGCCCCAAGGAGAGCACCGCCCATGGCCGTCGCAAGCCTTCCCAAATGGCTTCTGGCCATGCAGGGAGGGTGGCCCGGCTCCAGTCAGCATTGTTCAGCTTTGAGCAACCATAGGGGCTGGCTTTAAGGTGCCCCTGGATGGCTTCCATGGTGGCAAAGGCAGCATGACCCCATTGCTCCAGCAGAATCTTCAGAATGAGCCGCTCCAGATAATTCAAAGGCTGCTGGCCAGCATCTCTCTGGTTCCAATCCGCCATGACCAGTTGGCCGCCGGGTTTGAGGAGCCGCAACAGTCCATTAATAAAGCCTTGCTTGTTGGCAATATGGGGGCCCACTTCCACAGCCCAGACCACATCAAAAGAACCATCCGCCAGGCCCATGTCCAAGGCATCCATCACAGCAAAACGGCAGGAGAGGTGATCTGGTGTTAATTCTTGGGCCCGATGAATCTGCTGGGGGCTGATGCTGATTCCCAGCACCTGAAAGCCATAATCCCGTGCCAAGATCCGGGTGCTGCCCCCTAAACCACAGCCCACATCCAACAGTCGAGCCCCCGGAGGCAGTTGATCCAGGCCAGCCCAGCGCACCATTTCATGGACCAATCTCGCCTTACTGGCGCGGAAATCCTGAGGCTGAGGGGGGTTGCCGTAGTAGCCAAGGTGGATGTGCTCCCCCCAAAGGCGTTCTAGGAGGCCATCACGGGTCCAGTTGTCGTAGTTGGTGGCCACACTTTGGGAAGACTGGTAAGGGCGTTTTCCGGCAAGGTAGGCCCAGAGGGCCAAGGCCAAAACACTTGCCACCAGCAGGAGAAACCAGGCCATGACTTAGGTGCTTAACTCCTGGTTTCCTGCTCCAGATCCTTGAGCACTGTTCGGGCAGCCAGCTGACAGCGTACTTTGTCCAGCAAGGCGTACTCCTGGTTCAGGCGCTCAGCTGTGTCTGTGATCTCCAGGAAGTGTTGCTGGGCTGCGGTGGCATTGTCCAATCGGGAGGCCAACCAGAAGGAGATCTCCTCAGGATCAGATGGTATGTCCTCGGGCAGTTTTAAGCTCTTACCAGAGAGTTTGGCAGAAAGCTTGATCACATCACCAAGGGCACCTTGGACCTGTTGAACAAGCTGGGTGAGATCCGTAGTGATGGGGCCGTCTTCAAGCCAACTCACCAGGCCAATACAGAAGGGACTGTCCCGAACCCTGTTCAACACACGAAAGCGCTGCTGTCCTCTGGTGACAATGGCACTGCGGTCACCTTCCATGGGATGGTGCTGGAGGATTTCCGTGCAACAGCCCACCTGACTTGGCTCACCGGTTTCCGGATCACAGTTGAGAACGCCGAAGCGCTGGTCAGTTTCCAACACCGTCTTCAGCATGATTCGGTAGCGGTACTCAAAGATGTGTAGAGGAAGAACTTCCTGGGGAAACAACACAACTCCAGAAAGGAGGAAGAGAGGAAGCTCCCTAACCGCCAGTCGATGGGCCATGGCTGTAGGGCAACAGTGTCTTGACCTTAGGCAGCAATGGCCTGATATGGCGATTAGAGCTTGACTTCAATGTCCACACCGCTGGGCAGATCCAGCTTCATCAGAGCGTCGATGGTCTTGGAGGAGGGGTTGTAAATGTCAATCAGGCGCCGGTGGGTGCGGGTTTCAAAGTGCTCCCGGGAGTCTTTATCCACATGGGGGGAGCGTAAAACACAGTAAATCTTCCGCTTTGTGGGCAGAGAGATGGGGCCAATGGCTGTGGCCGCTGTGCGGTCTGCAGTATCAATGATCTTCTCGCAGGAAATATCCAGCATCCGTCGGTCAAAGGCCTTGAGGCGAATGCGAATTTTCTGCTGAGCAAGGGTTCTAGTCATGGCAAGAGCTGGGGATGAGGAGGTGAAGGGGAGAGTGAACCATGAAGATGGGTTTTCAAGGTGCAAAGGTGGGCAGCCATGGGAACACCATTCAGGGACTGATTTGGTCCAGAATGGCTTCCCGGCAGCATGGGGAGGGTGGTTTTCCCTTGAGAGGGGAGTCCACCCTCAGTTGGATTGGGGCTCAGTCAATGATTTTGGAGACCACACCAGCGCCAATAGTGCGACCGCCCTCGCGGATGGCAAAGCGCATCCCCTTCTCAATGGCCACGGGAACGATCAGCTCACCGGTCATCTTGATGCGGTCCCCAGGCATCACCATCTCCGCTTTAGAGCCATCATCAGCGGTGAACTGGGTAATCTGGCCAGTCACATCCGTGGTGCGTATATAGAACTGGGGACGGTAGCCAGGGAAGAAAGGCGTGTGGCGGCCACCTTCTTCCTTGGTCAGCACATAGACCTCCCCTTCGAACTTGGTATGTGGAGTAATGGAGCCGGGCTTGACCAGAACCATACCCCGCTCCACCTCATCCTTCTGGATGCCCCGCAGGAGAAGGCCAACATTGTCTCCAGCCATGCCTTCGTCCAGCAGTTTGCGGAACATTTCCACCCCTGTAACCGTGGTCTTGCGGGTATCCTTCAGGCCCACAATTTCTACTTCTTCGTTCACCTTGACCAGGCCACGCTCAATTCGGCCCGTGGCCACGGTGCCGCGGCCAGTGATGGAGAACACATCCTCAACAGCCATGAGGAAAGGCTTGTCGATTTCCCGCTCAGGTTCCGGGATGCTTTCATCCACAGCATCCATCAGATCAAGGATGCCATCAATCCACTGATCCTCACCCCGTTCGCCTGTAGCACCACCTTGGACCGCCTCCAGGGCCTTGAGGCCAGATCCCATGACCACTGGAATATCGTCACCAGGAAATTCGTACTTGCTGAGCAGTTCTCGGATTTCCAGTTCCACCAGTTCCAGCAGTTCTTCATCGTCAACCATGTCTTTCTTGTTGACGAAGACCACTAGAGCCGGTACACCCACCTGTTTGGCAAGGAGGATGTGTTCCCGGGTTTGGGCCATGGGGCCATCGGTACCAGCCACCACCAGGATGGCGCCGTCCATTTGGGCAGCGCCTGTGATCATGTTTTTGACATAGTCGGCATGACCAGGGCAGTCCACATGGGCATAGTGACGCTTTTCCGTCTCATACTCCACGTGGGCTGTGTTAATGGTGATGCCGCGCTCCTTCTCTTCAGGAGCACCGTCAATTTCGTCATAGGCCTGAGCCTTGGCACTGCCACGGGCTGCCAAAACATTGGTAATTGCAGCGGTCAGCGTGGTTTTGCCGTGGTCAACATGGCCAACGGTGCCAATGTTGACATGGGGCTTGTTCCGCTCAAACTTCTCACGTGCCATTGATAGAAAGAATCGGGGAGGTTTTGGTTGAGAGATGGAGATCAGGACTTGCCCTGATTCTTGGCGATTATCGCCTCAGCCACATTGCGAGGAGCTTCCTCGTAGTTGCTGAATTCCATCGAGAATAAACCCCGACCCTGGGTCATGGATCGGAGTTCTGTGGCATAGCCAAACATCTCAGAGAGAGGAACCTTGGCGGTGACTTTGCCTATGCCTTCTTCGATTGTTTGGCCTTCTACCATGCCACGACGGGATGATAAGTCACCGATGACGGAGCCAAGGAAGTCATCTGGGATCTCCACATCCACTTTCATCATTGGTTCCAGCAGAGCAGGTTTGCAGCGGTTTACCGCATCCTTAAACGCCATGGAACCGGCAATCTGGAAGGCCATCTCGGAAGAGTCCACATCGTGAAATGACCCATCCACAAGGGTGCATTTGACATCAATCATGGGATAGCCGGCCAGCACACCAGATGCACAGGTCTCGGCCATGCCCTTTTGGGCTGGTCCGATGTACTCCTTAGGCACCACACCACCAACAATTTTGCTCTCAAAGGAAAAACCTGAATTGGCTTCTCCCGGCTCCAT
>RKSC01000144.1 GCA_007571085.1 Synechococcus sp. PNGco_S_binSS4 | reverse complement strand
AAACCAGGGCTTCCAGGTCTTAGCCATTGGACCGCAACCATGGGTGTTAGATCTTGCGGTAGCGCACCTTGGCCATGTAATCGAAAGCCGTATTGGTGCTCCCACCAGCAACACAGCGGGTCAGACCCAAGGCACCGGTCCAGGCCCGGTAGTCGTCCGGATTGCCCCCACGGCGTACAGCGGCCCGGGCTGGAAACTTCTTGACAGCGGTAGAGCCAGAGAAAACAGCTTTGGGGAAACCCAGAATGCCACGCCAGTAGGATTCGTAACGGGGAGACTTGATATTGAAGGGGGTTTCTCCCAATGGGCGACCAGGCAGGGACCGGTGGCGCTGGTAGGGCACCGTGTCGTAGCCAAAGTTATCCATATACTCCTGGCATTCCAGAAGAGCATCCACAAGGCCCACCAAACCCTTGTTGCAGATGACAATGGACCAGGTGATGGTTTCTGCCTGTCCATGGACATCCCGCCCTAGAACCCGCTGCACCATTTGGGTGACCACCTGGTAATTGCTATTTAAGCGGTAGAAGGAGCTTCGGAAGGTGTCTGAGAGAAGGAGGCCGCGAATAAAATCCCGCACCGTGATTTGACCATTGCGCAGCTGGGACTCCAGGAAGGGATCCCGGTTGCACTTAAAAGCATGGAAAAAGATCTGCCGGTAGGCCGCCTCTATGAGCACATCGTAGTCAGTGGTGCTCAGCACCTGTTGGGTGGTAAAGATGCGCGCTTGGTCATCATCCGCGCCCCCGTAGTCTTTCACCCGGGAATTCTGAGTTTCAAGGGCGTAGCTGAGGAGGGGAAGTGCCACGGGTTAGGGGATGAGTGCGTAGTGCAGCTTAGAAGAAAGCTGGCTGGTACATGGTGGAAACCAGGGGGAGCAATCACAGTCCTTAACGTTCTTCACCATCCCAAGGCTGCCTGCTGAAACCCTGTCTCCGGCAGGGGTCTGAACTCAGATTCCAGATGGCTGGAGTCCACCACGCGGGTTTCAACGGACAAAGACGCCGTATTGGACAATCCCTCCACCGTGCTGGTGCGTAGACGCACATGGGGACTCACAAACCAAAAGCGTTCCCGGCTACCCATGGTCTCGTAGGTGGTGATCAGCTCCAGGCCATCATCATCGTCCATGCGGAACTGTCCTGCCACCGCCGCGGTTTCAGCATAGCCCCGGTCTCGCAGGAGTTTTCCCTCACGGCCTTTCTCATCCGTGGGAATTAGGGCAAAAACCGTCTCCCCCTGGTGATCTTCCCCGGCCCGATCCCAAGCCATAGAGCCCAGCCAACGCACATGGCAGCCACCCCTAATGGTTTCAGGGAGTTGGTTGTGAAGGTGGGCAATGGCCACAAGGCGGTGATCATCCGCCGGCAAGGTGGCCACTTGAATATGGCTGGTTCCCGACTCAGCACGGCGGTGGAGCAAATGATGGCTGGTGCGTTGGGAACGCCAGTGACCCGCACTCTGGGCAAAGAACGCCATGGCATTGGGAATGGACTCCACAGGCTTCTCCTTTGGCCTCCAAAGGACTGTATTTTGCCTCCAAAGGACTGTATTGGTGTGAAATTAATAGTACTTGGCCAAGGACCAACTGGCCAAGCCCACCACCTAGAAGCATCCAGCCGGTGGGCGCTGTTGCAGGCGAAAACCACAGTAATGGCCACCGTCTTGTACCCACTGAAACCGCTCCACATGGCAGTCAGGAAAAATGCAGCGGTAGAGCTCCAGTTCCTGGCTGCAGATCATGGGGAATTGCTCAGCGATGCGCACCACCGAGCAGTGGAAGGCTCGTATCAACCAGCTGCGCTGATCCTCACTGAGCTGATAGTCAGCCACATAGCCTTCCTGCCGGCGCAATTCCACCAGGTACTTGAGGCGTTGCTCCAAGGGGTGATCTTCCAGAAGGCTGCGGTAGAGCTGGGCCTGGTCTACAGCCTGTCGTCCCAGAAGGCTCTGAAGCTGTTCCGGACCAAGGTGGGTAGATAGGGTGTGGAGGAGTCCTCGGGCAAACTGCTCACTTCCATCGGGGAAGCGGCCCCTCCCCTGGGCTGTGAGCTGCCAGAGGTTACTGGGTCGGCCAGGACCAACCACTGTGTTACAAGAGCTTTGCACCAGCCCTTCTTTCTCCCAGCTGCGCAGGTGACGGCGCATCACCTGCACAGAAATACCCAGCTGGTTAGCCATGGTGCCTGCTGTGGCCTGGCCCGAGCGCAAGAGAATGGTGAGAGCAGCATCACGGGTCGATGGGGCTGATTCTGACGACATCACATGGAAAGACGGCCCCAGGGCCGCAGACATGGTTGTAATCTATTTAGGAAACTAAAAGGTTTCCTTACTCTGTTGCCCAATGTGCTGCTCATGAATCAGGACCAGACCAACCAGCCCAGCCCTGAAAGCCTGGAGACCATGCGCAAATTTGCCCAAACCTATGCCCAGCGCACCGGCACCTATTTCTGCAGTGATCCTGGAGTCACCGCTGTGGTCATCAAGGGTTTGGCTGCTCATAAAGAGCAGCTGGGTGCACCACTCTGTCCCTGCCGTCACTACGAGAGCAAACCCGCAGAGGCAGCCCAGTCATTCTGGAATTGCCCATGTGTGCCCATGCGTGAGCGCATGGAATGCCACTGCATGTTGTTTCTCACCGAGGACAACCCATTCCGTGGTGACAGCCAGACCATCACCACAGACACCATTCAGGCCCTTATCAACTAGACCTCTTCCCGTTCCCCCATGAGCAGTGCCGCCGCCATCGAGGCCCTCACCACCACTCCTTACCGTTACGGCTTTGTTACAGACATTGAGACGGAGAAGATTCCCAAAGGCCTGGATGAGTCGGTGGTTCGCCTGATTTCAGCCAAAAAGCAGGAGCCGGAGTTCCTGCTGAATTTCCGTCTCAAGGCCTATCGCCAGTGGAAAGCCATGGAGGAGCCCAATTGGGCTGCCCTCAACTACCATCCCATTGATTATCAAGACATTGTCTATTATTCCGCCCCTCGCCAGAAAGCACAGAAAGCTAGCCTGGACGAGGTGGATCCTGCCCTACTAGAGACCTTTGACAAGCTGGGTATCCCCCTAAGTGAGCAGAAACGCCTCAGCAATGTGGCTGTGGATGCGGTATTTGACAGTGTTTCCATTGCCACCACCTACAAGGATAAATTGGCAGAGCATGGGGTGGTTTTCTGTTCCATGAGTGAAGCGGTAAAAGAGTACCCAGAACTGGTGGAGCGTTATCTGGGTTCCGTGGTTCCCATTACAGATAACTTCTTCGCAGCCCTCAACTCAGCAGTATTTAGTGATGGGTCTTTTGTGTACATTCCCAAGGGGGTGCAATGCCCCATGGAGCTCTCCACCTACTTCCGCATCAACAGCGATGATGCTGGGCAGTTTGAGCGGACCCTGATCGTTGCTGAGGAAAGGGCCAGTGTTAGTTACCTGGAGGGTTGCACAGCCCCCATGTTTGATACCAACCAATTACACGCTGCGGTGGTGGAGCTGGTGGCTCTTGATAATGCCTCTATTAAGTACTCCACCGTGCAGAATTGGTATGCCGGCGACAAGGATGGCAAGGGAGGAATCTATAACTTTGTCACCAAGCGGGGTCTTTGCAAGGGCACAGGGAGCCGCATCAGCTGGACCCAGGTAGAAACAGGTTCAGCCATCACATGGAAGTACCCTAGCTGTGTACTTCGGGGTCAGGACTCCGTTGGTGAGTTCTACTCCGTGGCCCTCACCAATCACCATCAGCAAGCAGATACGGGCACCAAAATGGTTCACATTGGTCCTGGTAGCCGCTCCACCATTATCAGCAAAGGCATTAGTAGTGGCCATTCGGTCAACAGCTACCGGGGTTTAGTGAGCATGGGGCCAAATGCCCGTGGTGCCCGCAACTTCAGCCAGTGTGACTCCATGCTCATTGGGGATGAAGCAGCAGCCAATACCCACCCCTACATCCAATCTCGCCAGCCAGAAGCCACCGTTGAGCACGAGGCCAGCACCTGTCGCATCTCAGAGGACCAACTCTTTTATTTGCAGTCCCGCGGCATTGGGGCTGAGGTGGCAGTCTCCATGCTGGTCAGTGGTTTCTGCCGTGATGTGTTCAACCAGCTGCCCATGGAGTTTGCCGCTGAGGCCGATAAGCTCCTGGCCTTGAAATTGGAAGGTTCCGTTGGCTAAGTGCTGGCCACCTTCCATCTGTTTTTGATTTTGACCTGTTCCCTTCCTTATCATCTGCCCCTTGACCTCCACTGAGACCATCAGCACTGAGACCACCAGCCCCTGTGAAGCTCCCATCCAGACCGGGGATCTGCTGCTCTCCATTGAGGACCTCCATGCTGGTGTGGGGGAGAGTGAGATTTTGCGGGGTGTTTCCCTACAAATTCGCGCCGGCGAGATCCATGCCCTTATGGGGCGCAATGGCAGCGGCAAAAGCACCCTATCCAAAGTAATTGCTGGCCATCCGGCCTATACAGTCACCGCAGGGACCATCCACTACCGGGGTCAGAACTTGCTGGAGCTCTCCCCGGAAGAACGGGCCTGCTCAGGGGTGTTCTTGGGCTTTCAATATCCTGTGGAGATTCCCGGTGTCAGCAATTTGGAGTTCCTGAGGGTCAGCTGCAATGCCCGGCGGCAGCACCAGGGGCAGGAGGAGCTGGACACCTTCACCTTTGAAGATCACGTGCGGGACACTATGGCCATCGTGCAAATGGATCCGGCGTTTTTGGAGCGGAGCGTCAATGAGGGCTTCTCCGGTGGTGAGAAAAAGCGCAATGAAATCCTGCAAATGGCCCTCTTAGAACCACTTGTGGCCATCTTGGATGAAACAGATTCTGGCCTGGACATTGATGCATTGCGCATTGTGGCCAATGGGGTAAAGCGCCTAGCTCGGCCAACAACTGCCACCCTGCTAATCACCCATTATCAGCGCCTGTTGGATGCCATCACCCCTGACTTTGTCCATGTGATGGCAGAGGGTCGTATTTTGCGCACTGGCAATAAGGATCTGGCCATGGCCCTGGAGCAGCGGGGATATGACTGGATTGATGAGACTGATGAGACTGATGAGGGTGAAACACCCCAGCCATGATTCACCCCAGCCAATCTCGCCCATGGCTGGAGCAGCTGCTCCAAGCCCTAGCCCACCAGTCTGGCCAATCCAGTCCCCAGGATCTGAGACCCCTTAACTGCTGGCCTGAGCCGGGCAGTGAGGCCTGGCGGTTCACAGATCTGGGTTGCTTGACTCAACTTGATCCCAGCCGTCTTCATACCCAAACAGCGGCTCCCCATTGGCCAGGTGCTCCACGGGGTTTAGGACATCTGCGTCTACAGCTTGATGGTCATGGGAAATGGGTGGGCCCCCATGGGGAATCACCGTCTTGGCCCCATGGCCTCAGGCCCGTGGACCCCATTGGGTTATTGCCGGGACAGGTTGCCCGAACCGTTACAGCTTCAGGGAAGCTGCCATTGGGAGCACGGCTCAATGGGTTGACCACTGGCCCTGCCCTTGCATTACAGGTGAAGGGGCCTGATCCCGTACACCTGGAGTTGGCTATTGGAGTTGAGCAGACTCAAGCCTGGCTAGCCCCCCATCTGTTGCTGGTGCTGGAACCTGGTGCCCACCTTTCCCTTACCCTGCACACGGCAGTCAGGGCTCAGGCTGCTGTTGTGCCCATGGTGGAAGCCCAGTTGGGCCCTGGTGCTCACCTGGAGGAAGCCCTCCTCTCCTCAGGCTGCCAGGGAGCCACCTTCCTGTTCAACAGCTTCATTGACCAGTCACCCCAGAGTGTTTATCGTCGCACCAGCGTGAGCTGGGGATGGGGATTGGGTCGTGAAGAACCCTTTGTCCGTCAGTCCGGGGGAGAAGCCAAGACCCACCTGCAAGGCTTGGCTGTGGCCAGGGGCCAATCCCTACTGGATACCCACAGCACTGTCTGCTTTGACGGTCCTGGGGGCCAGTTGGAACAACGCCACCAAGCCCTGGCCGATGACCAGGCCCATAGCATCTTCAATGGCTGTGTGGTGGTTCCCAGGGTGGCCCAGCAGACCGATGCCAGCCAGTTGAGCCGCAATCTTTTGATGAGCACCAGGGCCCGCATTGATACCAAACCGCAACTGGAAATTGTGGCCGATGACGTGCGCTGCACCCATGGGGCCACCATCAGTTGTCTTCAGGATGACGAACTCTTCTACCTGCAATCTAGGGGTATTGGTCGAGATCAAGCCTCACGCCTACTGCAGCGGGGCTTCTGCGAAGAGATCCTGCAACACCTACCCAATTTTGCCCTGGGCTGGCCCCCATTACAGACCCTTCTGAATGTTCCAGAGTAGTTCCAGGAACAGATCAACCATGACCACCACTACTACGGGTGCTGCCAAGGAGCACCACCTTGATCTGGCCCACTTGACCCGCCCGGACTTTCCACTCCTGGACCAGTCCTTGCATGGTCAGCCGCTGATCTACATGGACCATGCCGCTACCAGCCAGAAGCCCCAGCAGGTGATTGATGCCCTGGTTAAGTACTACCGCTGCCACAATGCCAATGTGCATCGCGGTGCCCATACCCTTAGCGCCAGGGCCACGGAAGCCTTTGAAGGAGCCCGCAGCACTGTGGCCCGCTTTGTTGGTGCCCAGGATTCCAGGGAGATCGTTTTTAGCCGCAATGCCACAGAGGCCATCAATCTTGTGGCCTACAGCTGGGGCCTAGATCATCTCAAGCCTGGTGATGAAGTGGTGCTGAGTGTGATGGAACACCACAGCAACCTGGTGCCCTGGCAGCTTCTAGCCCAGCGCACCGGTGCCCGACTGCGCCATGTGGGCATCACCCCCCATGGGGAAATGGATCTGGATCATCTCAAGCAGCTCCTCAATGAACGCACACAATTGGTCTCCTTTGTGCATCTGAGCAACACCTTGGGCTGCCTCAATCCTGCAACTGAGATCACCGCCATGGCCCACAAAGTGGGGGCAAAGGTGCTGGTGGATGGTTGCCAGGCCCTTCCCCACCAACTGGTGGATGTGCAGGCCATAGGTTGTGACTGGTACGTGGGCTCTGGTCATAAGCTTTGCGGTCCCACAGGTATTGGTTTTCTCTGGGGACGTCAGCAGCTCTTGCAGACCATGGCCCCCTTTCTTGGGGGGGGGGAAATGATCGCCGCAGTGCAGCTGGAGAAGAGCACTTGGGCAGAACTGCCCCACAAATTTGAGGCAGGCACCCCGGCCATTGGGGAAGCCATTGGCCTGGCAGCAGCCCTTGATTACCTCTCGGCTCTGGGTCTGGAGCGAATTCACGGCTGGGAGCAGCAACTCACAGAACACCTATTCCATCGCCTGCAGGCCATTGACGGGCTCACCATCTATGGTCCTGATCCCCAGAGACAGCCGGATCGGGGGGCCATGGCCAGCTTCACTGTTGCTGGAGCCCATGCCCATGACCTGGCAGCCCTTTTGGACAACTCAGGGATCTGCATCCGCAGTGGAGACCATTGCACACAGCCCCTTCATCAACAACTCCAGGTGACAGCCACGGCCCGAGCCAGCCTCAGCTTCACCAACACCATGGCTGAGATCGACCACATGGCCCACCATCTGCAAGAGGCGGTAACCCTCCTACGGCAAGACGGCGAACCTCCCCTGCCATAGGTAAAACTTCCACCTGTTCCTGCTTAGATCTGGAGGTGGCGGCGGAAAAAGTCCTCTGTACGCAAGAGCACATCCTGCTGCACCTCACCATGGCGAAATCCATGGCCCTCCTCTGGGTAGTAATTCACCTCCACGGTGACCCCCTGCTGCCGTAGGGCTCCTACCATGCGCTCCGTCTGCCCTGGTGGGACCACCTTATCCTTCATGCCTTGGAAGAACACCACTGGGGCTTGCCCAGGTCCTGTTTGGTGCACTGGTGAACGGTCTCGATAATCTTGGGCCGCAGCAGGCCATGGCCCCACCAGACTCTCCACATAGCCCCGTTCAAAGCGGTGGGTTTCCTTAGCCATGGCAGTCAGGTCTGTAACCCCATAGCGGCAGGCTCCCACCTGAAACACCCTGCCACTGCAGAGGCAACCCAGGGCCGTAAAACCCCCAGCGCTGCCACCGCTGATGGCCACCCGCCTGGGGTCCACCCAACCGGCTGCCACCAAGGCTGCAGCACCTGCAGTGCAGTCTTCCACATCCACCACACCCCAGGCACCATCCAGCCGTTGACGGTAGGAGCGACCAAAACCGCTGGAACCACCATAGTTCACGTCCAGCACGGCCCAGCCGCGGCTGGTCCAGAATTGGGTCTCCAGGCTGAAGCAGGGACTCGCCATGGCAGTAGGACCGCTGTGACAGCGCACCAAGAGGGGTGGGGCTCCAGGACCTGAAACAGGTTTGTATAGCCAACCATGGGTGGGCCGGCCTCCATAACCTTCAAACCAAAATGCCTCAGCCCTGGTGATGGATGGTGGCTCCAGGGGATTGGGACCAGCAGGAGTGTGGCGCCAATGGCCACTCACCAAGTCCAGTTCCAGCAATCCACTAGGCTGGCATGGTCCTGCGGCAATGGCAACGGCCTTTTGCCCATGGCATCGCAGGCCAGAGATCTCCGTGAAGGGGAGATGAAGGCTATGCCAGCGGGGAACACCAGGGGGTTGCCAATGGAGGCAGCCCAAAGACCAACCCCCCTCCTTGCAGTGGGCAGCTACAAGTCCCTTCTCCCAAACAGCAGTGGTACTCATGCCCGCCACCCAGGGGGGTAGGCCAAAATCCGCTTCCAAGGACAGCAGGGTTGTCCACTGGGGCTGGGGATTATGTAGATGCTCTGGGGCCAGGTACTGGAGATTCCAATAACCATTCCGATCACTGGCCATGATTACCCCCCCATGGCCCAGCCATTGGGGCTGCAGGATGGCCTCCGGTGACCCACCATCTCCGCCGGCCAAGCACCTTGGCTCCCCCAATGTGCCGTCTTCAGCCAATTGGGCCAGCCAGAGGGAACTGCTCTGCCATGGCATGGCTGGCAGGTTCCACTCCAGCCACAGCAGGTGACAGCCGTCAGGTGAGACACTGGGGCTTCCACAAAAGTCTGCCTCAGCACGCAGGGGCTGGCTGGAGCCAGTTTTAAGGCAAACACGGGTGAGCACATCCTGGTTTTCCTCCTCCCAAATGCCGATCCAGCACTGACCACCCTCATGGAGGCAGCCATCCCCCATGGCCACTGCTGGGGGCTGACAAAGCTGGCGGGGCGGTGTGGTTCCTCCCAGGTCCAGGAGCCAAAGGCCAGGACCCGCTTTTGTGTGATTAACCAGAACGGCTTGCTGTTGCCCCCAGGCCATGGGGGCTCCGCCAAAGCCATGGAGGCATGTACGCAGGTTCCAATGGCCTGGGGTGAGCTCCCGTGGTTGATCCCCAACTTGGCTCATCAGGGTGGTGCGACCCTGTTCCCAGGGACGTTGCTCCAGCCAGAACAAGCGCTCCCCCACCAGCCAGGGCTCTTTCCAGGTGGGAAAGTCCCCAATAACCGCACTTATCGGTAGTGGTTGGTGGGAGTTGAACATCATCAATGGGCAGTATCCCTCTTTAAGATGATTGACATACGTCCCCATTGGAAAGGAGCCCGCCATGGCTGGAGCCAGCTTTGCCGGCCTTGCCCACCGTGCTGCTCAGCGTGAAGCCTCCGTGATGGTTGAAAAAACCATCAACGGCCCATCTCCTCTCACCATCCATCACTTGGGAGAACAGGTGCTGCGTCAACCGGCACGCCGGTTATCCAAGGTGGATCATGGTGTGCGTCAGCTCTGCCGCCACATGCTCCAAACCATGTACAGCGCCCAGGGCATTGGCTTGGCTGCCACCCAGGTGGGCGTTCACAAGCAGGTTTTGGTAATTGACCTGGACCCGGAAACACCTAGTACTCCACCCCGGGTGCTCATCAATCCAGAGATTACAGCCTATGGAGGCTCCGTGGACTCCAGGGAAGAGGGCTGCCTGAGCATTCCTGATGTTTACCTGAATGTGGTGCGTCCTACAGTGATTGAGGTGCGCTTTATGGATGAGCTGGGGCGCAAGCATCGCCTCAAAGCAGATGGCTTATTAAGCCGTTGCATCCAACATGAAATGGATCATCTCAATGGGGTTTTGTTTGTGGATCGTGTCCAGGATGGGGAGGCACTGCAACGGGAACTCCATGACCATGGCTTTGCTGTCAGTGCGGTTCATGCCGTTGCTGAACAGGGCCATGGGGAAGAGCCCTAAGCCTAATTGACCACCATGAAACCCCTTGCAGGTCTCCTCCTAGCCCTTTCCTGCCTGCTGGCCATTGCAGCCACCGGTTCAGTGTTTGAGCTTTCCTATGGCCACCCCCAATTGGGGGTGGGTCTCACCACGGCCATTCTGGTGGTTAGTGGGCCGGGAACTGTTCTGAGTCTGTGGATGGCCATTGCCTGGAACAATCGGTCCTCTTGAAGGCTAAAGTGAGTAACCGGTTTTATTTGGACACCGTTTCTGCATGGCTCAAATCACTGTTGGGGAAAATGAAAGCATCGAGTCCGCCTTGCGCCGTTTCAAGCGCCAGGTGTCAAAGGCGGGCATTTTTGCAGAGCTCAAACGCCTTCGTCACCACGAAAACCACTTTGAGAAGGCCAAGCGCAAGGCCATGCAGCGCCGGCGGCGTCGTTGAACTTTCCTTAAGTTCTGAGTCCACCATACCCACTAGGCCCAATCTGCAGCAGCCTGGACACAGGGTTCTTCCCATGCCATGGATCGTTTTTCCCTAGTAGCACGATTGCGCCGCTGGTTTGCCGAAGGTCTTTCCCATTCCTTTGGTGAGCCAGATCAAGAACATCGCCTGGAGCCACCCCGGATTGGGGTACAGCCTTTCCATGATGATCCCCGCCGGACTCGTGCCTAAGTAACCAGCACCAATTAACCAGCAACGCAGCCAGGCTGGCTCCCACCATAGGTTCAGGTGCCAGCAAGGGTTTTGATGGCAAAATGGTAGATT
>RKSC01000147.1 GCA_007571085.1 Synechococcus sp. PNGco_S_binSS4 | reverse complement strand
ATCGCCTACTCTTTACACTACGCACTGATATTTAGCTCCAGGCCGGAGCTGCCCAGACAGGGTGGCTCCTCTTCCCTTTACACCTTTCATCCCTATCCCATCTCCCCATGGAATTGACACTAAACCTCTAGCTTGCTGCTCATACTAATAGGAGCCACAGGATTTCTGCCGGTGGCTCAGTTTAACGGAGGGACTTAAGGACCAGACTCCGGCTTTTCCAGCTCCACAACCGTTAACGAGAGTGGCCCTCTATTATTACATCCTGTTCCACGACCATGGTCCATGGGCACAACCAGTCAGATAGGGCGGTCAGACTAATTGCTCCGCCAACACCCATCTGGCTGGCCATCCCACTAATTACCTTGACCATTCTCCTGTCTGTGTCATGTGGTGATGCATTCTAAATGCCTTGCCTCTAGGCAAAACAAAATTAGATCAACCCATGCACCAGCACAGCTTCAGGCACTTGGGAGCCCAGCCTACCTAATTGATTGTGTAGCCACTTCCTTCCCCAGACCCATGGTCAATACACTTCATTCCACGGTGACGCTTTTGGCCAGATTTCTAGGCTGGTCCACATCTAAACCCCGATGGGCAGCAACGTGGTAGGCCAACAATTGCATGGGAATGACTGTTAGCAGTGGTGAGATGAGCTCATGCACTGGGGGAATGGGTAGGAGCACGTCAAAGATTTCTGTGTCTGCACACTCCGGGCCAATGCCAATGAGACGGGCATCCCGGGCCTTGGCTTCCTGGGCATTGGAGAGCACTTTCTCAAAGACCCGCCCCGGTGTGGCAATGGACACCACAGGCACATACTGATCCACCAGGGCAATGGGGCCATGCTTCATCTCCCCAGCTGGATAGCCTTCCGCATGGATATAGCTGATCTCCTTCAGCTTCAGGGCCCCTTCCAAGGCAATGGGATAATTGATGCCCCGGCCCAGGTAGATGACATCTTGTGTTTCTGCAAACTCATGGGCCAAGGTGGCACACTGCTGGTCCATGGTTTGCAGCAGTGCCGAGAGCTGCTCTGGCAACTGCTCCAGCCCTTCTCGACAGGCAATCAGCTGCTCTGATGCTGAAACCCCACTATGGCGCTGGCTGGCCAGACGCAGGGCGATGGAATAGAGGGCCAACATCTGACCCAAAAAGCTCTTGGTGGCAGCTACTCCTGTTTCTAGACCAGCGGCAATGTCAATGATCTGGGGCACAAGACGACCCAGGGAGCTATGGGGACGGTTGGTGATGCCTAGGAGCTGTAGGGGTTCTCCAAGGCCCTCCCGGGAACGGCGCCGTTCCAGCTCGATGGTGAGGGCAGCTAGGGTGTCTGCGGTTTCACCGGATTGGGTGACAGCAATGGTGAGGGTTTTGGCCGCCAGGGGGGGAGGGGCATAGCGAAACTCACTGGCGTAATGCACTGTGGTGGGGATATCTGCCAATTGCTCCAACAGGTGGGCACCCACCAGGGCAGCATGGCGGCTGGTGCCACAGGCCAACAACTGCACATGGCCCACATCATCCAGCACAGGGGAGAGATGGTCAGTGGGGGGGCCATATAGGCAGCGCTCCACCCAGGCAGTAGCCACATCTGCCTGCTCATGGATTTCTTTGAGCATGAAGTGACGAAACTGCCGCTTGTCGGCTACGTGTTCCGCCCCACAAAGGGGTTGAGGTGTGCGCTGGGTGCGCTGGCCAGAGGGATCAAATAGCTCCACCCCCAGGGGCGTGAGGCGAGCCATTTCCCCATTGTCCAGGCTGAGGATGGTGCTGGCCACCTCCGCTAGAGCCGGTGTGTCTGAGGCACAGAAAAACTGACCTTCCCCCAGGCCAATGAGCAAGGGTGCTTGATGGCGCACCACAACCAGTTCTTGTGGGAGCCCTGCCCAGATCACCGCCAGGGCATAGGCACCCTCCAGTTGGTCAATAGCCCGGGTAACAGCCAAGCGGAGCAGATCAGCCTCAGCCACCTCCCCCTGTAATTGCCCCAATGCCCGGGCCACCAAATGGGGTACCACCTCAGTATCCGTTTGTGAACGAAAACAAACCCCCTCCTGTTGCAGTTGCTGGCGGAGGAGGCGGTGATTTTCAATGATGCCGTTCTGAACCACAGCCACCTCATCTGCTGAATCTAGATGGGGGTGGGCATTGAGGGCATCGGGTTTGCCGTGGGTGGCCCAGCGGGTGTGGCCAATTCCACAGGTGCCAGCCACCGGTGAGCGATCCAGCTGCTCACGGAGGCGTATCAGCTTCCCCTCCACCTTGCGGCAGTGAAGTTGGTTGTTGGAGGTGGTGGCAATCCCGGCAGAGTCGTAGCCGCGATACTCAAGGCGCTGTAGCCCCTGCATTAATAGGGGAGCTGCCTGGCGAGAACCAATTGTGGCAACAATACCGCACATCCAACAAGCCTACTGAGACTGCCTGAGTTGTACAGGAAGATTGGGGGCAGGGCCAGCGGTGAAGGGGTAAGAGCCTGGGTGTTCTCCCCAGCAACCTGGCGGAACACCCAGGGGAACATACCCTGCAGCAGGCTATGGAGGAGGAAGCAGGGGAGGGCAAGCCTAGTAGGCTAGGCCCATGCTGCGGCTGGTTTCGTCACCCAGGTAGACCCGGACGCTGAGGAAGTCAGTGGGGCAAGCAGTTTCACAACGCTTGCAGCCAATGCAGTCTTCTGTGCGGGGGGAGGAGGCAATCTGTCCAGCCTTGCAGCCATCCCAAGGAACCATCTCCAGCACATCGAGAGGGCAGGCGCGCACACACTGGGTGCAGCCAATGCAGGTGTCGTAGATCTTGACGTTATGGGACATGCCCAGGGTGAGCAAGAGTGGCCATATGAGCTTACGAAGTTGCTTTCGGCTCAGCCGCAAGTTGCAAGGATTACGTCATGGTTATTTACAGGTGCCACCTACAGGTGCCCAGAAGAACACCAAATAGTGCATGAAACCTAGATTCTGCTGGGGCAGTGGCTGGCCCCAGACAGCAGACAACAATCCTCTAGAGTCCTTGGCTGCATGTACAGCACCCAAAGCCCCATGAGCGACCCTGCAAACCTTGAACAGGAGGTCATTGCCATTGTCTCCGAAGTGCTCAGTGTGAATGACAAACCAGTCACCCAGGAAAGTCACTTCCAAAACGACCTGGGTGCTGACTCCCTTGACACGGTTGAGCTGGTGATGGCCCTTGAGGAAAAGTTTGAGATTGACATTCCTGACGAGGCTGCCGAAGGGATCACCACTGTGGGCGAAGCGGTGGCGTACATCCGTGAGAAGCAGTCCGGCGCAGCAGATGAGGGCTAATGGCAGCCCTACAGCACATTCTTCCCAGGTCCTGAGATCATGTCCACTCCCCCAGGACAACGCCGTGTTGTGGTAACTGGCCTGGGTGCCGTTACCCCTATCGGCAATGACGTTGAGAGCTACAGGCAGGCCCTGTGCGCTGGTGCTAACGGCGTCGGCCCCATCACCCATTTTGACGCCAGCCGGCACGCCTGTCGCTTTGCAGCCGAGGTGAAAAACTTCAATCCCAGCGGCTATCTAGACCGCAAAGAGGTGAAGCGGTGGGAGCGCTTTTGCCAGTTTGGTGTGGTCACTGCCAAGCAGGCCCTGGCTCAATCTGGTCTGGAGATCAGCGAGGACAATGCTGATCGTGTTGGCGTGCTCATTGGTTCAGGCATTGGCGGTGTGCTGCTGATGGAGACCCAGGCATTGGTGATGGACCAAAAAGGACCAGACCGGGTCAGCCCATTCACTGTGCCCTTGATGATTCCCAACATGGCCACTGGTCTGACGGCCATTGCCCTGGGGGCCCAGGGACCCAGCAATGCGGTGTGTACAGCCTGCGCAGCAGGATCCAATGCCATCGGGGATGCTTTTCGCATCATCCAACACGGCGATGCGGATGTGATGATCTGCGGTGGCACGGAGTCCCCCATTACCCCCCTGAGTGTGGCGGGCTTTGCCAGTGCCCGAGCCCTCTCCTTTCGCAATGGCGATCCAGCCCATGCCAGCCGGCCCTTTGATGGAGAGAGGGATGGCTTTGTGATTGGGGAAGGCTCCGGAATGCTGCTCTTGGAAGAACTGAGCCATGCTGAGGCCAGGGGGGCCCATATCCTGGCTGAGCTCATTGGCTATGGCAGCACCTGTGACGCCTATCACATGACATCACCCCCCCTGGGTGGTCGAGGCGGTGCTGGTGCCATGGTCCGCTGCATGGCGGATGCCCACCTGGAACCTAGCCAGGTGGACTACGTCAATGCCCATGGCACCAGCACAGAAGCCAATGACAAAACAGAAACAGCTGCCATCAAGTCGGCTCTGGGGGAGGATATAGCCCGTTCCATTCCCGTAAGCTCCACCAAATCCATGACGGGTCATCTGCTGGGTGGATCTGGAGGTATTGAATCAGTGGCCACGGTGTTGACCCTCACCCATGGCTTTGTCCCCCCCACCATCAACCATGTAGTGCCTGATCCAGACTGCGATCTGGACTACGTTCCCAATGAGGCCCGGGACTTGACCGTCCATGTTGCCCTGTCCAATTCCTTTGGCTTTGGCGGGCACAATGTTTGCCTGGCGTTCCGACGCTGGTGCTGAACGCTTCCCTTTCACTGAACCCAAACTTCACCCCTTCTTTGCCCCATGGTTGCCGCACCTGTTTCCCTTGACACTCTCTGCGTCAACAGCATTCGCTTTCTGGCTATCGATGCGGTCAACCAGGCCAAGAGTGGCCACCCTGGGCTCCCCATGGGTGCTGCACCCATGGGCTATGCCCTCTGGGACAAGGTGATGCGCCACAATCCCAAGAACCCCAAGTGGTTCAACCGGGATCGTTTTGTCCTCTCTGCTGGCCACGGCTGCATGTTGCTCTATGCCCTACTCCACCTGACGGGCTATGACAGCGTCTCCTTGGAGGACATCAAGCAGTTCCGCCAATGGGGTTCTAGAACACCGGGACACCCAGAAACCTTTGAAACCGCCGGTGTGGAGGTGACCACAGGTCCCTTGGGTTCAGGCATGGCCAATGCCGTTGGCATGGCCATTGCCGAAGCCCACTTGGCGGCCCGGTTCAACCGGCCAGATTGCAACCTGGTGGACCACTACACCTACGTGATCATGGGTGATGGGTGCAACCAGGAGGGGGTGGCCTCAGAAGCCTGCTCCCTGGCAGGCCACCTGAAACTAGGCAAGCTGATTGTCCTCTACGACGATAACCACATCACCATTGACGGGGACACCGGTGTGTCCTTCACCGAGGATGTGCTGAAACGCTACGAAGCCTATGGCTGGCATGTGCAGCATGTTCCTGATGGCAACACAGATGTGGAGGGCATTACCAAAGCCATCGAAGCTGCCAAGGCTGTTAAGGATCGCCCAAGCATCATCAAGGTGACCACCATCATCGGCTATGGCTCCCCCAACAAGAGCAACACTGGTGGTGTGCACGGCTCACCCCTGGGCCCAGAAGAGGCCCAGCTCACCCGGGAAAGCCTTGGCTGGGACTATGGCCTATTTGAGGTGCCCCAGGATGCCTATGACCAGTTCCGCCAGGCCGTAGAGCGGGGTGCCAGCGCAGAAGCAGAGTGGAATCAGACTCTGAGTAACTACCGCACAAAATATCCAGACGCTGCTAGTGAGTTCGAGCGGATGCTGCGGGGGGAACTACCCCAGGGCTGGGATCTAGATTTACCAGCCTACACCCCAGAAGATAAGGGTCTTGCCACCCGTAAACACTCCCAACTCTGCTTGGCCGCCCTCGGCCCTCGCCTACCTGAGCTGATTGGGGGCTCCGCTGATCTGACCCACTCCAACTACACAGACATCAAGGGGGAAGATGGCTCCTTCCAGGCCGCCACACCGGAGAAGCGCTACCTGCATTTTGGTGTGCGGGAACATGCCATGGCGGCGGTGATCAATGGCATTGCCTACCACAACAGTGGGCTCATTCCCTATGGGGGCACCTTCCTGGTGTTTGCAGACTACATGCGTGGCTCCATGCGTCTTTCCGCCATCTCAGGGCTGGGGGTCATCTATGTGCTCACCCATGATTCCATCGGTGTGGGGGAAGACGGTCCCACCCACCAGCCTGTGGAAACCATGGCATCCCTGCGGGCCATGCCCAACATGGTGGTCATCCGTCCAGGTGACGGCAATGAAACCAGCGGGGCCTACATGGTGGCCATCCGCAACCGGCAACGCCCCACTGTCCTGGCCCTCAGCCGCCAGGGGATGCCCAACCAGGCCCACTCTTCTGCCCACAAGGTGGCACAAGGGGGTTACATCCTTGAGGACTGCAGCGGTGTGCCTGAGCTGATCCTTATTGGTACTGGAAGTGAGCTGAATCTTTGTGTCCAGGCAGCCCAGCAGCTCACCGCCATGGGACACCGGATTCGGGTTGTGTCCATGCCCTCCATGGAGCTGTTTGAAGAGCAAAGCCCCGCTTATCAAGACTCTGTGCTCCCCGCAACGGTGCGTAAGCGCCTTGTGGTGGAGGCCGCCACCACCTTCGGCTGGCACAAGTACATCGGCCTGGATGGAGACAGTGTGACCATGAGCCGTTTTGGGGCATCAGCTCCCGGGGGCACCTGCCTGGAGAAGTTTGGCTTCACCACCGCCAATGTGGTGGCCAAGGCTCAGGCCCTGTTGGCCAACTGACCAGTCTCCATCCGGGCGGGGAGCTAGGGGTGCTGTTTGGCCTTAAGTCTTCAGCACTTGCAGCAGGTCTTCCGGACGCAGCTGCTTTAAGGGGGGAAGGGGCTTGATCACATCCCGCTGGGGTAACCGGCGGGGATCATCCATTCCAGGGGCCACCAGGGCCGTACCGGTCAGCACTGCCAGCTGAGCTAGACGGGGGTGATCACTAAGCACCACATCCACACTGGCCACGGCGGCAGCCTCTTCCACCACCGTGGCTGCCATGGAGGGTTGGGTGCCGGCTGGGTGTTCCCCCTCTTGAGAAAGCCATAGAAGGCGCACTGAGGGAATTTCCTGCCGTGTGATGGCTCCAAACTCTCGCCATTGTTCTGGGGTCCAACCCTGACTAGGACCAGGGGCCAGGAGCAAGAGGGGGCCATCTCCTGCTGGTAGGGCTTCCCTGGCATCCATCAGGACTTTTTTGGCCAGGGGAAGCCGGTAGGCATTGGCATCAAAGCGCACCCCCAGTGGTTTGAGCCAGGCTTCCAAACCCTGGCTGCGCCAGCCTGTAGGGCGCTGCACCTGCTCTGTCAGGGAAAAGCCGCCACTGGCCACCCGTATGGGGATGCGGCTCAAACTGAGTAACAGATCAACAGACCAGTCAGTGGAGAGATTGAGGCTGACCTGAACATCCAACTCCCGCACACTCCCCAGGAGATTGGCCCAGTCCGCCAGGGACCACCGCTGACCAAAGGCAAAGGGAATGCAGTGCTGCACCCCGGGGAGCAGGGTCCAGATTCCTGCTGCCCCAGCTGGGCAGACCACCTGCAGTTGGGCTGGAAGTTGCTTTTCCAGGGCGGCCAAGGCGGGCAGTGCCTGCAACTGGTCCTCTTCTCCTCCGGGCAGGAGAGCCAGCACTTGCATCACAATACTGCGTACCCAGAAAGTTTATGAATGGCAGGCTGGGATGATCGTCAAACCGAACAATGCATCTATTAGTAGCCGCCGCTGGCAGTGGCCGCCGCGTTGGCGCGGATTGCAACAAGCTGCTGCTGCCGGTGGCCGGACAACCTGTCCTGTCCTGGACCATGGCTGCTGCCTTGGAAAGCCACCCCATTAACTGGATCGGAGTCATTGGTCAGCCCCATGATCGGGAAGCCATTTTGGCCATGGCCCATTCCCTTAGGCCCCGTTGCCCAATTCATTGGATTCAAGGGGGCCAGAGCCGCCAAGAGTCTGTGGAGCGGGGCCTGGCTGGCTTGCCCCCTGATGCCCACCATGTGCTGATCCATGATGGGGCCCGCTGCCTCATCGAACCCCAGCTTCTGGAGCGCTGCGCCAAGGCTGTGGAGCGCCGCGGTGCCGTGATTGCAGCTATTCCCGTGACAGATACCATCAAGCGGGTCTCCCCAGATCACCATGTGCAGGCCACCCTGGATCGCTCCCAGCTCTGGGCTGCCCAAACACCCCAGGCATTCCCGGTGGCTCAGCTGCGCCATGCCCATCAACTGGCCAGGGCCCGTCAACTGGTGGTGACCGATGATGCGGCCCTGTTTGAAGCCTTGGGCTGGCCTGTGGCCGTGGAACCCGGGAGCCCTAGAAATTTCAAAATCACCACCCCCTTTGATCTGGAACTGGCAGCATTGCTGCTGCGGTCATCAGGTCCCACCTAGCCCATTCCAGCACGACCAACCAGCAAACCCAGTAGCAACAGGCTACCCAGCTTCACCTGGGCAGCAAAGCGCAGACCATAGAAACGGGCTGGGGGGTCATGGCGACCCTGGAGCAGCATCACTTCTCGCCTCATCCCCACTGCTACCACCAGCCAGATAATCCATAGCCAGGGCTGTAGACCAGCCACAGCAGCAGCCAAACCCAGGAAGGCTAGGGTCAGCCCATAACAACAGGCCACCACCGGCACAACCTGCTGTCCCAGGCTGCGGGCACTGCTATGGATGCCAATGCGGCGGTCATCGGCTTGATCCGCCATGGCATAAACCGTATCAAAGCCAAAGCTCCACAACACCGTGGCCAGCCAGGCCAGCCAGGGCACCGGGCTATCCATTAAGGTGCCCCGCACCGCAGACCAGGGGATCAGCACTGCAAAGCCCCATGTACATGCCAACACCAGCTGGGGGTAGGGGAAGAGCCGTTTTGCACCTGGGTAGAGGAGGATGGGCACCAGGGCCAAGGCCGCCAGCAAGAGGCAGAGCTCTCCGTGGGGAAGGGTTAACACCACCCCCAGACTCAGGCTCAACAGCACCACCATCAGCACCACAGCCAGGGGAACCCCCAGGGCACCACTGGCCAAGGGACGTTGGCGGGTGCGTTGCACCTGGCGATCAATGGAGCGATCCCACAGGTCATTGGCAATGCAACCGGCCCCACTGACGGCAAGGCCACCCACCAGGATTTGCATCACCAGAAGGGGGGATGGTTGAGGTGTGGCCAGCCAGAGGGCCCAGCCAGCGGGAATGAGGAGAATCAGGCGCCCACTGGGTTTATCCCAGCGCAGCAGGGCCATGATGCTGGCCATGGTGGAAGCAGGGTTCATGGGCAGACCAACCACAGCTGGAACCGATGGAGGCGGGGCTTTGTATGCACTCTATGGACCCCAGTATTCTGCCAAGGGGTAGAAAAAATCCAGCCTCACCAAGGCAATAGAGGAGCTACTTCTGAGAGAACCATGACCAGCAATGGGCAGTTCAGCACAACACCGTCTCCCCAGGAGGTGCGGGTGGCAGCCATTGACATTGGCACCAACTCTATTCACATGGTGCTGGCAGCAGTGGATCCCCAGCTGCGCAGTTTTTCCGTGTTGCTGACGGAAAAAACCTCTGTTCGCCTGGGACTACGGGATCTGGAGACAGGGGATCTCACCCCTCAGGCCATGGAGAAGGCCCTGCTGGTGCTGAGCCACTGCCGGCAACTGGCGGATAGCCATGGAGCTCAAGCTGTGGTGAGTGTGGCCACCAGTGCGGTTCGGGAGGCTGGCAATGGACGGAAATTTCTGGACATGGTGGAGCAGAAGCTGGCCATGCAGGTGGAGCTGGTGAACGGACGAGAAGAGGCCCGACTCATCTACCTGGGTGTGCTCTCGGCCATGGATTTTGCAGGTCGGCCCCATTTAATCTTGGATATTGGTGGGGGCTCTACGGAGCTGATTCTTGCCGACAGTCACGACACCCGCTCCCTCAACAGCTTGCGGGTGGGGGCGGTGCGGCTGGCTCAGGATTTTGGCTGCCACGGTGCATTAACACCGGAACGGGTCCAATTTCTCAAGACATTCATCCAGGGCATGTTGGAGCCTGCTGTGCGCAAGGTGCAGGGACGGCTGGCGGCAGGGGAGTCACCGGTGTTGGTGTGCACCAGTGGCACCGCCATGGCTGTTGGTGGCCTGTTGGCCCTAGGTCTCGGCACGTCCCCCAAAACCCTCAATGGTCTGCGCTTTGGTCTCCATCAGGTGCAAGCCCTAATGGGAGAACTGGTCAAGCTGGATGTGGGACAGCGGCGGCAGTTGCCCGGGGTGAGTGAACGGCGTGCAGACATCATTGTCACAGGTGGGCTCATTCTGGAAACCGCCATGGAGCTGCTCCATACCCAGGAGATGCAGCTTTGTGAGCGGGCCCTACGGGAGGGGCTGATTGTCAACTGGATGCTGCGCCACAACCTGATTGTGGATCGCTTCATTTACCAGAAGAACGTTCGTCAGCGCACCATCCTTTACCAGGCACGCAAGTATGGGGTGGACCATGAGCAGGCTGAGCGGGTTGCCCACCATGCCCTCACCCTCTTTGATGGTTGTCGTCAGATTTTGGATCCGGTTGCAGCGCAAGGGCGGGAATTACTTTGGGCAGCCGCCATGCTCCATGGGTGCGGCAAACACATCAGCAGTGTAGGGGGCTACCACAAGCACAGCTGGTATCTGGTGCGCCACTGCACCCTCCTGGGTTATTCGGAGGCGGAGCACCTAATTTTAGCAGCCCTGGTGCGTTACCACCGTCGCAGCTTGCCCAAAAAACGGCATGAGGCCTGGTTGTCCCTAGAGGATGGCAGCCAGCAGTGCTGTGTCCAGCAGCTGAGCCCTCTCCTGCGCATTGCCGTAGCCCTGGATCGCCGGCCCCAGGCTGTCATTGAGCACATGGGTGTGACCATCACAGCCAAGACCATGGTCATTCAACTCACCCCCGCCCCCGGTGCCAACTTGAGCGTGGAATGCTGGAGCCTGAACAATTGCAGAGGGGAGATTGAGCCTGGCCTGGGTCGCACCCTCCAGGTGGAGGAGGTGGAAGCCCTAACCACCCCTACTGGGTCAGGTAAATCCAGCTCCTAAACAGGTGACTCCTGAAGGTGACTCCTGGAA
>RKSC01000007.1 GCA_007571085.1 Synechococcus sp. PNGco_S_binSS4 | reverse complement strand
ACACCAATTTTGCTGGACACCTTGGAGCCACCCACGATTGCCGCCAGGGGTCTTTGGGGCTGCTCAATGGCCCCTTGCAGGTATTGCAGCTCCTTCTCCATGAGCAAACCTGAGACACAGGGACTCAGGTGGGCCGTCACCCCAGTAGTGGAGCCATGGGCCCGGTGGGCTGCCCCAAAGGCATCATTCACATAGATCTGGGCCAGGGAAGCCAGGGCCTTGGCAAAAGCGGGTTCATTCTTCTCCTCCTCCTTAAAGAACCGTACGTTTTCCAGCAACAGCACATGGCCTGGTTCCAGGGCAGCTGCTTGTGCAGTTACTTCAGGACCAATGCAGCTGTCAGTTTTGGTCACCGGCTGACCCAGCAGCTCACCAAGGCGAGCTGCCACGGGCGTCAGGCGTAGGTCATCTACGACTTGACCTTTGGGGCGCCCAAAGTGGGCTGCCAGAATCACCTTGGCTCCTTTGTTGAGGAGATCGTGGATGGTGGGTAAAGCGGCGCGGATGCGTGTGTCATCAGTGATGGCGCCCTTGTCATCCAGTGGCACGTTGAAATCAACACGCACCAACACGGACTTGCCACTCAAATCAGTGGTGGAGAGTGAGGTGAGACTGCGCTTTGCCAAGAGAAACCTCCATTGCAGAGAGAAGCTAGCCTGTTGATGCCACCCAAGAGAGTTCTGCCATCAATCCAGGAGCCTGGATTCCCCATCAGGCCATCCCCAACCTGAACCATCTCTGCCACTGAGGAGTTTCATGGATTGGTCTGGTCTGTCCTTAAGCTTGGGTGTAAGACTAGGTGCAAGGTCTTCTATTCACATGCCATGAAACGTCGCCAAGCCATCACCATGGCCGCATTCGGCTTGGGTAGCGCCACTTTGGCAGCCTGCACCGGTGGACCCATGGACCAGGAGCAGGACCCTGTAGGCAGCAGGGGCACCCTCCCCATGGTGGAATGGCGCATGGCCACCAGTTGGCCAGAGTCCCTGGACACTCTCTACGGTACAGCAACCGCCATAGCAGAGGATGTGTACGCCATGAGTGGGGGGCGCTTTAGCATTAAGCCCCATGCCGCAGGTGAGCTGGTGCCTGGTTTGCAGGTGCTGGATGCTGTGCAGCAAGGTTCAGTTGAGTGTGGCCACACTTCGTCTTACTACTACATAGGCAAGAATCCTGCTTTTGCCTTTGGCACATCAGTTCCTTTTGGTCTCACCGCCCAACAGCAAAATGCTTGGCTCTATGAAGGTGGTGGCAATGAAGCCATGGATCGCCTCTTTGCCGATTTTGGTGTGGTAGCTTTTCCTGCCGGCAACACCGGTGCCCAAATGGGGGGATGGTTCAACCAGAAGGTGAACCAGGTGGCTGATTTGCAAGGGTTGAAGATGCGCCTGCCAGGGTTGGGAGGTGAGGTCATGGCTACTCTGGGAGTGAACGTGCAGGTCCTACCAGGGGGAGAGATTTTTCTGGCCCTGGAACGGGGCGCCATTGATGCTGCAGAATGGGTTGGTCCTTATGATGATGAGAAGCTTGGCCTCAACAAAGCAGCCAAGTATTACTACTATCCAGGCTGGTGGGAGCCAGGGCCAACAGTCCATGCCCTGGTCAATCAAAAGGCTTGGTCGGCTCTTCCTAAAAGCTATCAAGAGATGTTTCGTGTGGCTGCAAGTAGAGTTAATCTAAGGATGCTGGCCCGTTACGACCAACGCAATGGCGCTGCCTTACAGCGACTTATAGATGGTGGCACCACATTAGTTGCCTATAGCAAGGCCATTTTGGAGAAAGCTCGTGAGTCTTCCTTCCAGATCTATGAAGATAACGCTGCTAAAGATGCTGGATTTCGTCAGGTTTATGAGCCATGGAATAGCTTCCGCCAAGATATCCAACGCTGGACTGATTTGAACTCCATCGTTTAATCAGCTAGCCAGGCCTGATCCCATGCAAGATTTCCCAACTGCCATGAAGAAATTGCGGCGGCTATGGGCACTATGCTGGCCATGGCTTGGCCCCCTAGCCCATGGCATTGATCAGTGGAATGGCCGCATTGGTCGCTGGGCCAGTTGGTTGGTGCTCCTGATGTTAATGGCGGGGGTCTGGAATGTGGTGGGTCGCTATCTGGGTGTGCTGGTGGGACACAACCTCAGCTTTAACGGCCTTATCGAAGCCCAGTGGTACCTGTTTTCCTTGACATTTCTTTTGGGAGCCTCCTGGACCCTCAAACTGGATCAACATGTGCGGGTTGACGTGCTGCAGAGCCGTTGGGGACAAAGACGACGGGCCTTGGTCAATGGAATTGGTACTCTCTTGTTGCTAATTCCTTTCTGCCTATTGATGATTATATCATCTTGGAGTGCTGTGCATTTCTCCTGGCAAATTTTAGAGCAATCACCTGACCCTGGTGGACTTCCTCGTTATCCTCTAAAGACCATATTGCCCATTAGTTTTCTCTTGCTCATTTTGCAAGGAATAGCAAATATCATCCACCAATTGGATGACTTGCTGGGCCCTGGGCGGAGGCAATAGCACTTATGGATATATCAGTGTGGCTGGGTCCTGCCATGTTTGTTGCAGCTCTGGCTGTTTTGTTTTTGGGCTATCCTGTAGCCTTTTCCCTCGGTGGTGTTGCGGTCATTTTTGCTGGGCTGGGTATTCTCAGTGGAGCATTTGACCCTCCTTTTCTCACCGCCCTACCCCAGCGAGTGTTTGGCATCATGGGAAACTTTACCCTGCTGGCCATTCCTGCTTTTGTATTCATGGGCTCCATGCTGGAGCGCTCTGGCCTAGCCAAGGCATTGTTGGAAAGCATGGCTCAGCTGATGGGGAGGATTCGTGGTGGATTAGCCCTTGCTGTTGTGTTGGTAGGAGCCTTGCTGGCAGCCACCACCGGTGTGGTGGCCGCAACAGTAATCACCATGGGACTCATCTCCTTGCCAACTATGTTGCGCTATGGCTATGATAAATCTCTTGCCACAGGAGTGATTACCGCCTCAGGTACCCTAGGGCAGATCATTCCTCCCAGTATAGTGTTAGTTGTCTTGGCAGATCAATTGGGAGTGCCTGTGGGGGATTTATTCATAGGCTCTGTGATTCCTGGTCTCTTAATGGCCATTGTCTTTGGCCTCTATGTTCTCGTAATCACCCAACTCAAACCCCACCTGGCTCCACTCATACCTGCTACAACTCCACCCCAGCATCCGTGGACGGTTTTCTGTCAAGCAGCACCTCTTCTGATACCACCTCTGGCACTCATTTTGCTGGTTCTGGGGAGTATCTTCTTTGGCATTGCCACCCCCACAGAGGCAGGGGCCATGGGGGCCATGGGGGCCATGGTGATGGCAGCATGGAATGGCCAGTTAAATGGACGTACTCTGAAGGATGTTTGCAAAAATACATTAACCACCACAACCATGGTGATGTTCATCTTACTAGGGTCTACAGCTTTTAGCCTGGTGTTCCGTGGCTTTAATGGAGACCAATTAATTGTTGATCTTCTCCTCAAGCTACCTGGGGAGGAGATGGGTTTTCTGCTTCTGAGCATGACCACAATCTTTATCTTGGGCTTTTTCATCGATTTCTTTGAGATTGCCTTTATTGTTGTCCCCCTGTTTGCTCCCGTTGCACAAGCCCTTTTTGGAGCTGATGGTCTGATCTGGTATGGTGTGATAGTTGGTGCCAACCTACAATCCTCTTTTCTCACACCACCTTTTGGATTTGCCCTCTTCTACCTGCGTGGTGTCGCTCCAGCAGAGATATTGACAGGTCATATCTACCGGGGTGCCGTTCCATTTATCTTGCTCCAGCTGTTGGTCTTGCTACTCATTATCAAGTTCCCTGCACTGGTCACCAGCTTGCCCCAATTGATCACTTGAGTAAGGGGGCGGAATGGGGTATCTCACAGGGGTTGCAGGTTGCTCATATGGCTTACCCACCCTTAGATTTCTGTAGACTAAAAGCAAGTCATTTTCCCACCCATGCCCATGAAACGTCGCCAAGCCATCACCATAACCACATTCGGTTTGGGTGGCGCCACTTTGGCAGCCTG
>RKSC01000063.1 GCA_007571085.1 Synechococcus sp. PNGco_S_binSS4 | reverse complement strand
TCCCCCATGGCGGCAAGGGCGTCCTTAATGGCGGTGCTGGCTGGAAGGCTGCTCATGTTGCACTCCGGATAACCAACCATGTTATCAGTTCAAAGTCCTTGGCAGCAAGGGGCATTTCTGATGCTTTGGGTATGAGGAAATCGCGCCTGCCTCCTCCAGCCCGCAGTTGAGCACTTTGCACCCTCTGGTAGGCTGTCTGGATGTGTTTGATAGCCTGTTCCAGCTGTTCCTCATAGGGACTCATATCCTGGCCCTGGTGGGTTTCATAGTCAAAGCGGTGGCAGAGTTTGCTGATGGGAGCAGCCTTACCGGCAGCGGCGGCCTCAAACACAGCCATGGTTTGCCGGACATTGCTGCAGCCATGGCGGATGGTGCCGTCCTCGTACAGGTACACCAAATAGAATGGGTGCACGGGGCTAGCAGTTTGGTGCCGGTTATCCAGGTTTCTGGCGTTGCGCTGGCGAAGGAAGAAGATTACCCCAGGCTTAATGTCCTTTTTGTACGGATCACTGCTGGTTACAGCGTACGCGCCAGAAGCCATGGCTTCCAACATACTCTTGTTCCTCTCCAGGTAGCGTAGCAATTGGGTGAAGAAGTAGTCCAAGGTAAAATCACCGATCACTGGGCCACCTTCTAGATCTTCCAGATCGAGGATTTCATCTTTCAGCTTCAGCAGTTGGGCATCTCGGAACTGCAGTTCCAGTTGAGCATCATCCTCAGTGAAGGGATCTTCATCACCGCTGGCTGCCAGGTCAGCTAAGGCCATCCGCGCTTGCACTCGGTTTTGTAGACGTAAGTAAATGTCCATATCCTTTGTGGGCCAGTAGTTCACCATGGTCACAAATTGGCTGCGGCTGCCAATGCGGTCGATGCGCCCGAACCGCTGGAGAAGGCGCACTGGGTTCCAGTGAATATCATAGTTGATTACGGTGTCGCAGTCCTGTAGGTTCTGGCCCTCAGAAATGCAGTCCGTGGCAATCAATAGATCAATGTTGCTGTGATCGCTATTGCCCTTGCGGCCATGGGGTGCAAAGTTGGTGAGGATGGTATTGAAATCTTTCCCACCAGAGGTTGTGCGCCTTTCATCACCGGAGACCATGGCCATCTCAATGGCCAACTCCTCAGATAGCTCCTTCAATTGATCATAGAGATAAAGTGCAGTATCCTTAAAAGTGGTGAACACCAGGAGCTTGTGATTGGGCTGGTTATCTCGGTTATGGGTGGGGTTTTGCACTTTTTTGCGAACGGCTTCCTTGATCTGCTGCAGCTTGCCGTCCCGCTCCGGTGTCACTTGTTCCACGCGAGCCAGGGCATCAGACAATGTTGCCCGGTCTTGTAGCAAGGCGTTGTGCCAGCGCTCTAGATCTAATTCCTGGAGACGGTACGGTTTGCGGCCTCGATTCACAAAAAAGTCATCGTCTTCATCATCGTCATCGGGCATGTGGGAGATGGGCTGGTCAATGTCTTCCAAAAGATGGCCCTGCTGGCTAGTTGTACTGAGACTCTTATGACTGCCTCCAGTCTTCATGTTGTAGCAATCAATTTTCTTCAGAAGACGATCAATGGTTTCAATGATGCGCTTTAAGGTCAACTTTAGGGCGTGTGGGGAACTTTCCAGCCGCTTGAGAAAGTTGGTGCGCATCATTCCCACAAGAAAGCGTTCGCTGTCCTCTTGATTGAAGTTCTGCTTCTTACGGCGGTTTCTCGGCTCCTGCTGTCGCGTCCGCTCAGTAACATACTTGCTGGGCTGGTAGATCGCCAAACTAAATTCGTTAATCTGTTCAGCCAGGTCTTCGTAGGAAAGTTTGCCCTGCAGATCAGTGGGTGGATACTGATTGATTGGTTGATCGCGCTTGGGAAATGGGCCAATATCTTTCATATCATCACTGTAGAATTGCTCAATCTGTCGTCGGGAGCGGGAGATGGATATGCCATCCAGAAGCCGTAAAAAGTCTGCACCCAGGTTGCTTAACAAAGCTTCCTTATTACGAGGCTTGTTGTAATGCTGGCTTTGCTCCCATTCCTTGAATTGTCGCTGAGCTACCCCTATGGTGGCGCGGATGTTATTAACATTTAGGCTTGTAGAGAAGCTATCTTCCCGTCCTTCAGTCATCAAGTTAATCTGATTCCGCAGGTCAATCAGTGAGGTATTCACTGGTGTGGCCGATAGCATGAGTACTTTAGTTTTGCTACCAGCTTTGATGACTTCATTCAGCAGACGGCGGTAGCGCTGTCCACCGTCGTTGCGGAAGTTGTGTGATTCGTCAATCACCACAAGATCGTAGTTGCACCAATTGAAATTCCTCAGGTCAAAGTCTCCAGACCTTCCGGTATCACGAGATAGATCTGTATGGGCTAATAAAGTGTAAGCAAAGCGGTCTTTAGGGAAAGGATTTTGTTTATGGTTTTTGTAGGCAGGATAGAGCGACCAATTCTCCAAAAGTTTCCTCGGGCAGAGCAGTAACACGCGCTCGTTACGCAGCTCAAAGTACTTAATGACAGCCAGGGCAGTGTAGGTTTTACCCAACCCCACACTGTCGGCTAGGATACACCCATTATGCTCCCGCAGTTTGGCAATCACACTCTTGGCACCATCCTGCTGAAATTTGTAAAGAGTTTCCCATATTTGGCTGTCTTGGAAGCCGGCGGTGGTGCAACTGTCATCATCAGCTAGTCTTGTCTCAATGCTCTCGCGGAAGAGTTCATATAGCATTTTGTAGTAAATAGCCTGGGGGGCGTAGTCACGGCCAAGGCGTTCTAGAGCCTCCAGCACCTGCTGCTTCACATCTTTAGTCAGATAGCGGTCATTCCAGAGTCTATTGAACCATGCCAGTAGTTCTCCTGCCGTCTCAGTATTTTCAGTGGCTAGGTTGATTTCCAGATTGCCTAGATTGCTGCCGCCAAGGCCACGTTTGGTGAAGTTGGAGCTGCCCACCATGCTCGTGGTGCCGAGAGGAGATCTGGTGAGGTACATCTTTCCGTGGAGAAAATTGGCACGACTGACCGAATAAATGGCCACCTTGTCCTGGGCAACCCACTGAGCACATTGTCTGGCCAAGGGCTTCTGTTTCAGCACATGATTGGGCTCTAGACCCCGCTCGGTAAGCTCAAAAGACTTGGGATCCTCCTTACCTGGATCTAGCTCTTCAGCTGATGATGGGTCTCCAAAAAGGAACCGGACATTTACAACCTTATCCAACTCTGCTTTGAGTAATTCGTAGCCATAGATGGTGAAGTAAGCAGACACAAAACTGAATTCATCTGCATTGGCTAGGGCCTGCTTCAGGTACTCAGCTACGGTTTTGCTCTGATTGTCGATAATGTGGCAGTTGGTCATCAATGATCCCAGTGTTCCCCTTTCCCCCATGTCCGGGCAGCCGTCAAGGTTTCCTCTTTTGTCATCTGTGCTTTTGTCATCTATGGTTACTCCATGACGGTTTGCCATTAGGTGAAATGGAGAGCTGGGCTTCTTTAGTTTAGCAAGGACAGCATGAGCCCAATGAACACAACACCACATCTCCTGATTAAGGCTGTAGTAATTCTTAACATAGACTGATGGCCCCTTCCTGCAGAAGCATCACCACACTAACTCGCCACCATCCCAGTGCCACCGGTCAACTACTGCTCTTAGGAAAAAGTGCCGAGAGGCGATCTACATTGGTGCTGGCTGCTCAGGATGCACACCTTTTTGCGGGGTGGCCTTGGGAGGAGCCAGGTAGAAGGAAATCGGCAAGGGGTCTGGGTGTATAGACAACACCATCAGCCTTGGCTGCATCCACATCCCTGTAGCGCTTACAAAGCATTGCTCTCTAATTGCTCTCTATGGGAACCATGGCATGGGCAAGGGATGGCTGGTGCTGGAAGTGAGTGCTAGTCTGCTAAACCCTAGTGCATGGTAACAGTTACAGATTAGCAGGTCTGCCCATGGGCAGCAACAGGGGGTATGACGGGAAAGAGCTGGGGAGATCTATGGATAGTAGGGCAGCTGCAGCTGCGGCAGGTGTTCCATGGGATCTGAGGACTGAGTGCCACGGCTGCAAGTTCCCCTGCCTAGGTAA
>RKSC01000079.1 GCA_007571085.1 Synechococcus sp. PNGco_S_binSS4 | reverse complement strand
CCCAGGGCATGGAGAGGACCATGGCCACTCAGGATCTCCACCAGCACAGCCAAAAATCCCACCATGGCCAGGCGACCGTTCCACACCTCTGAGCTGTTGTTCCAGCCCCACTCCCACTTCTCCTGGGGGTAGAGCTTGGTTTTTTGGGGCAGCTGGGTGAAGGTGCTCAGGTCAACGGGTTTCTCCACCAGGCTGGTCTCCACCAGATCTGCAAGGGCCTGGATAAAGGTGGGGTGCGTTCCCAAGGCTGGAACCCGGAGAAAGTTCTCAATACCTGCTTCTGTGGCGATGTGGCGGTATTCAATGTCAATCTCCTCCAAGGTTTCAATGTGCTCACTCACAAAACTGATGGGCACCACCACCATCTCCTTCACACCGGCTTCTCCCAAACCCTGCAGGGCGTCTTCCGTATAGGGCTGTAGCCATTCCACAGGACCCACCCGGCTTTGATAGGCCAAGGTGTAGGAGTTCTCCCGCTGCAGGGTGTCCATGATCAAGCTGGCGCAGTGTTCAATCTGGTCTTGGTAGGGGTCTCCCGCCTCCTCCACATAGCTTTTGGGTACCCCATGGGCACTGAAAAACACATGGGCCTTACCCGGTACCTGGGCCTGATCCAATGTGGCGCCGATGAGCTCTGCCATGGCTTGCAAATAGCGGGGGTTCTCGTACCAGGAACCAATGGTGCGTAAAGGCAAGCGGGCAAAGGTGGGATCGTCTTTGCGGAGACGCTCCAGCAAGCGGAAGCTGGAACCACTGGTGCTGATGGAGAACTGGGGATAGAGGGGAAGCACCACCACCTCATCCATCTCATCCGCCTTGATGTCAGCCATGGCAGATTCAGTGAATGGGTGCCAGTAGCGCATGGCCACATAGGTGGTGGCATTGATCTGGCGCTGGCGCAATTCACTCTGCAGCACCTTGGCTTGCTGATCTGTAATGCGCCGTAGGGGGGAGCCACCACCAATGGAGCGGTAGGCCCTCTGGGAACGCCCTGCCCGCAAGGTGCTGATGAGCCAGGCCAAGGGCTTCTGCAACTGGGGTAAAGGCAGGCGAATGATCTCCGGATCTGCGAAGAGGTTATAGAGAAAGGGGCCCACGTCCTGAATCCGCTCAGGACCACCAAGGTTCAGCAGAAGAACGCCAATACGGGCCATGTCCTGGCGGATGAGTGGTGCATTAAGTGGACCTTAACCCTTCTTCAGCACCTATTAGGGACCTGGCTGAACTGTCATAATGTTGGCAACACTCCCATGTAGCTCTTTTTGAGCACCGCCGGTGCCTGTGGATTCCCATCCCCTAGACCTGCGTTTGCAAATCCTCAACCAAGGTTTCAGTGCTGGTGGCCTACCCCTACGCATTGAACGTCGTGGGCAGCGGTTGGGATTACGGGGCCGTTTGCCCCAGCAGAATGGGTCAGGGTTGCGGGTGCAACGCCTCAGCCTTGGCCTTAAGGCAGACGGCACTGGCCTGGAAGCTGCAGTGCAGCAGTTGCAGGTGATTTGTGGGGACCTGGCCAGCGGTCGCTTCTCCTGGAGCCAGTGGCGGTCCCAGGGCCAGCCACTGAACAGGGGCACGGCAGGGAAGGGGTCTGCTGAGGTGCTCAAGAATGCCTTGCAGCGCTTAAAAACCACTTTTGATCAGGACCCTGTGCGGCTCCGCAATCCGGGAGGGCAGCGCAGCACCTGGTCAGGGGCCTATTGGCCCTATCTGTGCCGTCTCGTGCAGCTACAGGAGCAGAGCCAGGCCCACCTGGGGCAAGACCTACTCCTGCAAACCTTGGAGAGCTATGGGCTGGCCAGCCGCAGTCGCCAGCAATGCGGCACCGTGTTAGCTGCCCTGGCTCGCCAAGAGGGTATCCCCTTGCCAGAGGACTGGTCTCAACGGGCGGGCGGCTATGGCTTACACCGGGCTGGCCACCGCCACCTGCCCACAGACCAGGAGATCATTTCCGCATGGCAGAGGATTCCCAACCCGGCCTGGCGCTGGGCCTTTGGCGTGATGGCCACCTACGGCCTACGCAACCATGAGGTGTTCTTCTCTGATTACTCCGCCCTCCATTCGGGTGGTGCTCCCGTGGTACGGGTGCTAGCCACGAGCAAAACTGGGGAGCATCAGGTTTGGCCATTTTTGCCGGAGTGGGTGGAGCACTTTTCCCTTGCTGATGTGCGGCAGCCCCCAGTAACCACTGACCTGTCCCTGGTCACCCTGCAGCAGGTGGGCCGGCGGGTAATGGAGCAGTTTCGCCGTTATAAGGTGGGCTTTAGCCCTTATCACCTGCGCCACGCCTGGGCTGTGCGCACCATCCATCTGGGCCTGCCCGATAGTGTTGCTGCCCCCATGATGGGCCATTCCGTGGGGATTCATACCCGCACCTATCACCACTGGATCACCCATCGTGATCAGCAGCAGGCTGTGGACATGGCCATGGCCCGCCGTCATGCCATTGCCAGCCCATGAGCCGTCGTCCCCTCCGCACCTTCGCCTATGGCCATCCCTGGTTTTATGATCTGGTGAGCGCCATCAGTTCTTTACCAGCAGGTGGTCCCCAGCGGCTACGCAGCCTCTGTGCCCAACAATTGGTGTCACGGCTATCTCCCCAAGCGGCGGTATTGGATCTTTGCTGTGGTGGGGGAGCAGCCAGCGCTCCCCTCCTGGCCCAGGGCTTCCGGGTCACTGGCTTGGACTGCTCCCCTCAGGCCCTGGAGCGGGCTGCCCGGTCTTGTCCAGGTCTGGTGACAGTAGAGGGTCTGGCGGAAGAGCCACCATTGGAGCCTGGGCAGTTTGCGGGGGTGCAAATCAGCCTGGCACTCCATGAGTTCCACCGTGCTGCACGGCTGGCAGTACTAGCTGGAGCATTGCGGCTGCTTGAACCCGGTGGCTGGTTTGTGGCCCTGGATCTGCACCACACCCGGGCCTATTGGGTCTGCCCCAGCAGTGGTTTGTGGACCTATTTGAAACGGAAACAGCGGTGGACTTTTTGGCCTCCAATCTCTCAGCAGATTTGGCCATGGTGGGCTATGGAACCGTTGTTGTTCAACTCCTGGCCATGGGTTCCCTCCAGTTGGTTACGGCCCAACGCCCCATTCCCCCAAGCAAACTCCCAAGCAAGCTCCCATCAAACCCATGAAGATGAAGCCCATCCCTGAGCAGAACACCCTGGATGCAGCTGCTGCAACTCTAGGGTCCGGTGGTGCAACTGCCCCAGAACAAGACCCTACCGCCTATCGCCGTCGCATGGAACGTCGCCAGCAGGTGCAACAGCAGCGGCTGGAGGCCCGCCAAGTGGAGAAAGGATTGCGCCTGGTGTTCACTGGTCAGGGGAAGGGCAAAACCACAGCTGGCTTGGGCTTGGTTCTGCGCACCCTAGGTCATGGGGAACGGGTGGCAGTGGTGCAGTTCATCAAAGGGGCCTGGATACCAGGAGAAGCCAAGGCCCTGGCAATTTTTGGTGAGCAGCTCCGTTGGCATGCCCTGGGGGAAGGCTTCACCTGGAACACCCAGGATCGGCAGCGGGACCAGGATCTGGTGCACCAGGCCTGGGGTCAAGCCTGCCTGTACCTGGCAGATGCCACCATCAAACTGGTGCTGCTGGATGAAATCAATGTGGCCTTGAAATTGGGCTACATCTCTCTGGACACCGTACTGGCAGGGCTAGAGCAGCGTCCACCCCTAACCCATGTGGCCCTCACAGGCCGTGGCGCCCCCCCCGGCCTGGTGGCTGCTGCGGATCTGGTGACGGAGATGACCCTGGTGCGCCATCCCTTTCGGGAACAGGGGGTGAAAGCTCAGGCGGGGATTGAATATTGACTCAGTCAAGAGGCGTTCAGACTCCTTCTCACCTAAGGACCGGTGCTGGGGGAGGAGAAAGAGCCAGAGATGCATCCCACTGACAAGGGGACTATTGATTCTTTGCCACTGGTTTTTTGCCATGGAGTTGCATATTAGGATTGGAGTAAGAACTCAGGCTTTATACAAACGGTGGGCCACAGGCCATTCAAGATCCAATGGTCTTGAGCTCTCTTACATGTGATATATGGGAAGGGCTGTGGTGTATGGAACTGCT